>JAQBTY010000098.1 GCA_027624735.1 Pseudomonadota bacterium
GCTTCAGCCAGTTCCATCATCGAAAAGGTCAACCGTGGGAAACAAGCGTTGGAATCGCAACACTAGCATCATAATCATTCGGTAGATTGATGCGGCGCGAAAGGGAGGCTAAGGAAAATGGCGGATATCGTCCTGGCGATTGGCTCCTCCCACAGCCCCATGCTGAACAGCCTGGCGGAGGACCATGTTCGCCATGCGGAGATCGACCAGGGAAAAACCGGCTGGAAACGACCCCTCCTGGACAAAAATGGCCGGCCGGCAACCTATGACGAACTGCTGTCCCGGGCCGATCCGCACATCGCCGATCTGATCGCTGAAGACATCATCGCCGGGCGCGTGAGCCAATGCCGGGAAGCAATCGAACGGTTAAAAACGACCATCGGCGATGCCGCTCTCGATGCGCTGATCATCGTCGGCGACGACCAGCACAAACAATTTCTCGACGACAATTTGCCGGCCATGCTGATCTATGGCGGCCATACCATCCAAAACAATGTTCTGCAGATGCCATCCGACTCGCCGGACTGGTGGCAGAGGGCCCGCGCGCAATATCACGAGGAAACGACGGCACGCGACTATCCGGTGGACGCGGGACTGGCCCGGCACATGGTGGAATTTCTGATTGGGCAAGATTTCGACCTCAGCTACAGCGAAATTTTACCTCGCGATCACGGCGAAGGACATGCCTTCGGCTTCGTCCATCGACGGCTTTTCGGCGAGATCCCAATCCCCATCGTCCCCGTTGTCCTGAACACCTATTTTGCGCCAAACCAGCCCACCCCACGACGTTGCTATGCGTTGGGCGAGGCCATCCGGGCGGCGGTCGAGGCGTGGCCGGAACGCAGCCGGGTGGGCATACTGGCATCCGGCGGGTTAAGCCACTTTACCATCGACGAAGAGCTTGACCGGCAGATACTCGACGCCTGCCGCGAGGCGGACAAAGACGTGCTTTGCGCGCTGCCCGCGAATAAGCTGAACTCGGGCAGTTCGGAAATCCGCAACTGGATCGCGGCTGCCGGCGCCGCCGAGCATCTGACGACCCAATGGCAGGAATATGTGCCCTGCTACCGATCGGCAGCGGGCACCGGATGCGGCATGGCTTTCGCGGTCTGGTCCTGATGCTGTCACAACAAGACAATACCATCCTGACGCAGGTCGGACCGGGAACCCCGATGGGGGCGTATTTACGGCGCTTCTGGATGCCCGCGCTGCTGGAGGAAGAAGTGCCGCATCCCGACTGCCCGCCGGTGCGTCTTAAATTGCTGGGGGAAGAGCTCGTTGCCTTCAGAGACTCGAACGGCACGGTTGGTGTCCTGGACGCCCATTGCCCGCATCGCCAGGCCGAGCTGTTTTTCGGACGCAACGAAGAATGCGGTCTGCGGTGTGTCTATCACGGGTGGAAATTCGATGTGGAGGGCCATTGCGTCGATATGCCGTCGGAGCCACCGGGCAGCGATTTTAAGCGCAAGATAAAACAAAAGTCCTATCGGACGGCGATACAGGGCGGCGTGGTCTGGCTCTATATGGGACCATCCGACCGCCAGCCGGATCTGCCCAGGTTCGAATGGTCATGGCTTTCCGCGGACCGGCGCGGGGCGACCAAACGGCTCCAGGAGTGCAACTGGGCGCAGGCCTATGAGGGCGGGATCGATTCAAGCCATATCTCGCTGCTGCACAGTAATCTGGACGACGCGGGCATGGGCAATTTCAACCGGCCGCGCGACAAGTACAACGCGCTGGACCGGCATCTGGTGTTTCAGGTCGCGGACGCAAGGCACGGCCTGTTGATCGGCGCGCGCAGAAATGCCGAGGCGGATTCCTACTACTGGCGCGTCACCCAGAGCCTGATGCCGTTCTACACCATGATCCCGCCGGTGATGGAGGGAACGGATACGGCGCAGGCGCCCTATGGCGGTCACGCCTGGGTTCCGATCGACGACCACAACACCTGGACCTGGTCATTTGGCGTTCAACCGAACCGGCCGTTTAGTATTGAAGAGCGGGAAAACATCAACGGCCGGACCGGACGCTGGGGTCCGATCGATGAAAACTACCGGCCTCTGCAAAACCGCGCTAACGATTACCTGATCGATCGCGAGGTCCAGCGAACCAGGAGCTATACCGGCATAGACGGGGTTCCCAACCAGGATGCCGGCATTCAGGAAAGCATGGGGTTGATCTGCGACCGGACGAAAGAGCATCTCGGCGCCTCTGACCTGGCCGTGATCGAATGGCGCAAGAAGATCCTGCAGGCGGTCAACGATCTGGCCGCCGGCAAGGAACCGGCGGAACCCCACAATGGTGACTGGTACAATGTCCGCCCCGCCTCACTGGTCCTGCCACGCGATGTGGATTGGCAGGAAGGCGCCGCCTGGCTGCTGTCCGGGCTCGCGGCGGACCAAGCCACGGTATAACGCCGTTATGCCACCGCGGTTGGCAGCGGACTGCGATCCACCAGCTCCATCTGACGGCGGGCTAGCAGCTCGGTCATCTCAGCTCTGACCGAAGCATGCGCCGCATCATCCCACAGATTGTTCATCTCGTCGGGATCACTCTCCAGATCATAAAGCTCGCCCCAGGTGACACCGTGGCTCATGGTCATGCGCCAGCGTTCGGTAATGAGCGTCCTGATCCGTGGCGGCCGGTCATAGCCGAAATACGACCGCTGTTGGTCGTCCTCAATCAGCACCGAGTCATTGACCGTCTCCGTCTCACCCTTAGTAAGCGGCAACAGGCTTTTCCCCTGATAGCCGTTGTAAGGCGCAAGTCCTGCCCGATCGAGGACGGTTGCTCCGATATCGATGGTCCCGGCCAAAGCCGCACAGGTGCCAGGTTTGGCGGCGGCCTTCGTGTCGGCCCACAGGAACGGGACGCGCGTCACCCCTTCGTAATGGGCAGGCCCCTTGAGCATCAAGCCGTGATCGCCGAGAAAATCGCCGTGATCAGCCGTGAAGATAACGACGGTATTGTCCGCCAGACCCAATTCCTCAAGTTTCGAGAGCGCCCGGCCTATTGCATCATCGACCAAGGAAATCATGCCGCAGGTAAGCGCCATGGCCTCCAGCGCCTCTCGTTCGTGGACCGCAAAAGCATTTTGGGAATTGATAACAGCGGACCCTTCTTCGCGGGCGGCCCGCGCCCAGGCGACATGCGGCGGGGGCGTATGGTTCCCGGGATAGAAAGATGCCGGCAGTGTCATGTCGTCCGGACTGTACATATCCCAGTACTTTCCGGGCGGGGTAAACGGATGGTGCGGATCGGGAAACGACATGGCGGCAAAAAACGGCGCGTCATCACCATCCACCGCGTAGCGATCAAGAAAATCCACGGTCATGTCGGCAACATAGGTGGTCGGGTAAAGCGCTTCCGGCACCGCCGTGCGCCAGGCCTGCGGACAGATGTAATCGTGCGGCAGGCTATTGTCCGGGCCGCGCAGCCCGTCGGCATTTTCAACACGTTCGCGCAGCCAGTGGTCGTAATTGCCACCCACCTCATCACCATGCTTCGTACAGAGATCGACATGGTCATAGCCATAGAATGGCAGATCGACCCGGTAATCCGGATTTTCCTTCCAGCTTTCGGGCTGTTCCTGATTGTAACGGCCGTCGCCAGGCACGGGTTTCAACGCTTCCTTGAAGTCGCCGGTCGGCCAGGTGCACCCTTCGGGCGGATCGTCGCGCTGCATGATAGGCGGCCGTGACTCGAAGTTCTGCAAATGGCTCTTTCCCAGCAGCGCGGTCCGGTAGCCGCTGGCGCGCAGCAAATCCACAAAGGTGTTTGATCGCAGAGAGAGGGAAATTCCGTTGTGACGGACGCCATGGAGAGACGGCATGCGGCCGGTCATCAAGGTGGCGCGGTTGGGCTGGCACACCGGGTTGGCGACATAGAACCTGTCAAACCGCCGGCCGCGGGCGGCAATGCTGTCGATATGCGGCGTCTTCAGAACCGGATGCCCGCTGCAACCAAGATAATCGGCCCGATGCTGATCGGTGATGATAAAAAGAAAATTCGGCCGCTTGGTCATTCGCTTTTCCTCGGATTCTAAGGTCCGGTAATGGCTTATTCTTCCAGACCGGACAGCAGCGCGGATGCACCGACCGTGTTTTGCCGTTCACCCCAGCGGCCAGCGTCGACCGTGGCTAAAAATTCCGCGAGGCCGGCATTAAAAAGACTGGGCTCCTCCAAATTCACCGTGTGACCGGTCTTCGGAATAACCCACAATCCGCAGGCAGGGATTGTCCGCTTGAGATAAATTCCGGGCTCCAGACACCAATCGTCTTCATCCCCGTTGACGATCAGGGTCGGCACTTTCATCTCTTTCAGACCGTCCTCGAGATTGTAAAGCGACGGGCGCAGCTTTTGTACGCCGCGCATGGTAAGTGCTGAACCCTTCGCCGAATGCCGGGCCAGGGTTTCCTTGAATTCCTGCCAGCCGCGCGGGTCCTTATCCCTGAATTGTATGCGGTAGGCGCCGCCGGCATACATTTCCGCCATCGCGGCGGCCCCGATCTCGTCATATTTCGCGGCAAGCATTTCAGAGTCAGCGGCGTATTGGTCACGCTCCTCATAGGCCGCGCCATAGCCGCACGATACCACGGTGAGCGATTGAGCCATCGCGGCATAGCGCAAACCGAAATGGAGCACCGCGAAGCCCCCCATGGAAATCCCGACCACATGGGCGCGCTCAATGCCGGCGGCGCGCATCACCGCGGCGATATCGTCCGCCGCAAGATCCTGCGAATAAAGCGCCTGATCATCGGGGACATCGGAGGGGGGATAGCCTCGGGCGTTGTAGGTCACACAACGGTAACGGCGCGAAAAATAGCGTACCTGCTGTTCCCAGCTTCGGTAATCGTCGGCGAACTCATGGACAAAAACCATCGGAGTCCCGGTGCCGGTCTCCTCGTAATAGAGCTTAACGCCCCCGCTCTCTGCAAATGCCATGATCGTCCGTCAGATGCTTCAACACGAAGGTTGAGCAATATCACAAGGCTTTGCGGTTGTCAGGGTGGAGGAAAGCCAAAGACCGGACCGGCGCCCGGATTGTTTTCGAAACCAAAATCCTCGACAATCGGCCATTGTCCGCTGGCTGCTTTAGAAACGGGTTGCCGGATTCAGAGACAATTTCAAGCACAACAGTCAGGGAAGGCGACATTATGGCGACAAAGACAGCGACCAAATCCGCACCGAAAAAAAAGGCTGCGGCAAAGACCCCCACGGACCCGACATTCGAGACCGTAAAGATCGAGCGCGACAAGGGGATTACGTTTCTGATCATGAACCGGCCGGAAAAACGCAATGCCATGAGTCCGCAACTTCACATGGATATGAACGACGCGATTGACTACCTCGCCATCGACCCGGCGACTGAAGTGCTGGTTATTACGGGCGCGGGCAAGGCGTTTAGCGCGGGGCAGGACATAAAGCTCTATTTCCGAGGGACTGCGAACGACCCGGCGCTAAGACAGAAAGCGCGCAGTGCGTCCAATGCCTGGCGCTGGCAAAAACTATCGCGTTTTCCGAAACCGACCATTGCCATGATCAACGGCTTCTGTTTCGGCGGCGCCTTTACCCAGGTCTGCGCCTGTGATTTCGCCATCGCCGCCAATACGGCGACCTTCGGCCTGTCGGAGGTCAATTGGGGCATTCTGCCGGGCGGTATCGTTAGCTGGAATGTCGGCCAGGTAATGAATTATCGTAACGCAATTTATTACGCGACGACGGGCGAGCCCTTTGACGGCAAGCGGGCCATGGAAATCGGCATGGTCAACAAGGCCGTACCGGCCGGTAAGCTGAAGGCCGAGGTCGTCAAGCTGGCGCGTTTGATGCAGCAAAAGAGCCCGGCCGCGGTAAGATACACCAAGGAGGCAGTTCGTTCGGTGCGCTTCATGAACGAGCCGGAAGCCGCCGACTATCTCAACGCGAAAAGCGACGCGCTAAAGCACAACGACAAAGAGGACGGGCGGGAAGAAGGCATGCGGCAGTTCCTTGATGAAAAGAGCTACCGGCCCGGTCTCGGCCACTTCAAGCGCAAGAAGAAATAGGCCGTCATTCAAGCGGGACCGCTGTGGGAATACGGCGGTCCCGTGTTGACCTTCGGATAAAGACGGTATCAAATCACCAAAACAATACAGAAAAAATAAATTCTGATTTTCAGGGAGGTTATCGATATGTCATCACCAACCAGACTTATTTCAGGCGTTGTGGCGGTTTGCGCCGGCTTAATATTGACCACGAATTCGGCGTTCGCGGATCCAGAACTTTACAAAGCGGCGAAAAAAGAGGGCCAGCTCACCTGGTACACGACGCTGATCGTCAAGCAGGCCGTACGCCCGATCGTCGCTGCTTTCGAGAAGAAGTACCCAGGCATTAAGGTCCGTTACTCCCGCGCTAACTCGAGCAATGTGGCGATCAAGGTCCTCAGCGAGGCCAAGGCCAACAGAGTCATTGGCGACGTGTTTGATGGCACCTCCAATGTGGAGCCGCTCAAAGACGCCGGCCTGGTGGTCAAGTGGACGCCCAAGGGCGTTGCCGCCTATCCCGTTGAATACCGCGATCCGGAAGGCTACTGGTCGGCGACCCACCTGTATTTCCTGACGCCGGGCATCAATACCGGCATGGTATCCAAGAAGGATATGCCCAAAACCTTCGAGGATCTGCTCAATCCGAAATGGCGCGGCAAGATGGCGTGGAGCCTGAGTTCGTCGACATCGGGCGCGGCAGGATTTATCGGCAACGTCCTGATCTCCATGGGCGAGCAAAAGGGCATGGACTATCTGCGAAAGTTCGCCAAGCAGGATATCATTCCCGTCAATGCCAGTGCTCGTAAAGTGCTTGATCAGGCGATCGGCGGCGAGTATCCCATCGCCTTGCAGATCTTCAACCACCATACGGTGATCAGCTCAAGAAAGGGCGCGCCGGTTACCTGGATCCCGATGGAACCGGTGACCAACTCGCTCGCCGCGATCGGACTGATCAAAGGCGCGCCGCATCCCAATGCCGGAAAGCTTCTGATCGAATTCATGCTGTCGGTGGAAGGCCAGAAAGTGCTGCAGAAGGCCAATTACCTGCCGGCCCTCCCGTCCGTGCCCGCGAAGGAACCCACGCTCAAACCCATAGAGGGCGGGTACAAGGCCAACGTGATGTCCCAGAAAATGGTCCATCGCAACCTCCAGAGATGGCAGAAAATCCAGGCTGACTTGTTCCGTTGATCGCGGCCGGCATCGGTGGCGGCAAACGCCATCGATGCCGCTTTCACGATTTGAGAATTTCTGGCGTCCACCCTAAGCGGCGCAACTATTCATCTGGACGGAAACTGGTCTGATGCAGTGGTGGTCACAGCTTCGACATTCGCAATACACCATCACCGGGGTGGTGCTGGGAATTATCATCGCCTCGCTGGTGCTGCCGCCGATCTGGTTCTTGATCCAGGGCAGCTTGTTCACGACCGGCGCTGATTTCAGCCGGGGCGTGATGACATTCCAATACTATGAACGCCTGTTAAATGAGCCCAAGCTTTTCACCAGTGGCCTGAACTCCGCCATATTCGCGATTGGCAGTTCGGTCATCGCGCTGCTGTTTGGCGCCATACTGGCGTGGGTGGTCGAACGCACCAATGCCGCGTTCAAAGCATTGGCTTATCTCACAACCATCATCTCGCTGGGGACACCCTTCGTCCTTTATGTCGGCGCGTGGCTGTTCCTGTTCGGCAGGGCGGGACCGGTCAACGATCTTTACCGTCTCATCACCGGCAATGAGGGCGTGTTGATCAATGTCTACTCAATGACCGGCATGATCCTTATCGAGGGGTTTCTGTGGTCACCGCTGGTGTTCCTGCTCTTGTCCGCGACCTTCCGCACGTCCAACCCGGAATATGAGGAGGCGGCGCGCATGTGCGGGGCTAGCGTCTGGGACACGCTGCGCCTGATCACGTTCAAGCTCTCGTTGCCGTCCATTCTCGCACTTGCCCTGCTGGTCTTCATCCGTGCGCTCGAAGCATTCGAGGTGCCAGCGCTAGTCGGGCTGCCGGGCCGCATCAATGTCCTCACAACTGATATTTTTCTTGATCTGCACGACGTGGTCCCGCCCGATTTTGGCCATGCCAGCGCTTTTTCCGTCGTGCTGCTGCTAATCGTTGGCGTGTTGCTGGCTTTTTACAACAGGCTGTCCAAAAGCGCCGACCGTTACCACACAATTACCGGCAAGGGATATCGCGCCCGTCTGTTTGATTTAGGCGCCGGCCGCCATATCGCCACGGCAATCATCGTCGTTAATTTCGTCGTGATACTAGTGCTGCCGCTGCTGGCGCTGGTGTGGGCATCTCTTCTGCCCTTCTTCCAGCCGATCCGGCTGGCCGGGTTCAAGCTGTTCACGCTGGAAAATTACCAGGCGGTGCTGTCGACGGATTTCTACCTCGAATTACTCTGGAATACGCTGTTCATCGCCGCTGTGGCGGCGACCGCGGCGATGGGTATAACGCTGATCGCCGGCTGGCTCGCGGCACGCCGAAAAAAAGGCGCCTGGATTCTCGACCAACTCGCGACCATGCCGCTGATCTTCCCCGGTATCGTGCTCGGCGTCGCGGTCATGCAGATCTACCTGGCGGTCCCGATCCCCATATACGGCACCGTATGGATATTGATCATCGCCTTTGTCATTCGCTACCTGCCCTACGGCATGCGCTACTCCTATGCCGGCATGCTGCAAATCCATCATGAGCTCGAAGAAGCCGCCGGGGTCTGTGGCGCGTCCCCCATGGTTATTCTACGCCGTATTATCCTGCCCCTGCTCGCGCCCTCGGTTCTGTCTGGCTGGCTCTTCATTTTCCTGCTTGCGACCCGGGTGCTGTCTCTGCCGATCCTGCTGGCCGGGCCGGAATCGCAAGTCGTCGCGGTGGAGATGTTCGACCTCTGGACCAACGGGCAGGGAACAGAGCTTGCGGCCCTGGGGCTGGTCTGGACCGCCGTAATGACGGTGATCGCCAGTCTGTTCTTCTATACGGCGCGGAAAACCGGCGCCGCCGCCTATGGCAATTAACAAAATGCTTGAGGATCATGACTGAATTGAAGACAAAGAAACCGGGCGCGAGAAAAACATCCGGGCGGAATGGGAGCGGATCCGGGCGACCTGATGTCGAAGCACTCCTGAATCCCCGCAATGTCGTGGTCGTCGGCGCAACCGACAAGCCCGGCAACTGGGCGGAGCGCTGCTGGCGCAACATTCATCTCTATGGATTTCGCGGGAACGTGTATCCGATGAACCCGGGGCGCGACAGGGTATGGGACACCAAATGCTACAGGAGTTTTTCGGACCTTCCCGAGACACCCGACCATCTGGTGGTTCTGGTTCCAGCCCGGTTTGTCGCCCAAACCTTGCGCGATGGCGCCGCGGCGGGCGCCCGAAGCGCCACGGTCGTCTCATCCGGTTTTGGCGAATTTCCAGACCCGGCCTCGGTCCAGCTCGGCAAGGACCTCGCAAAGACCATCGCCGAAACCGGGCTCGCCGTGTCTGGCCCCAACTGTCTCGCCAACTTCAACGGCGGCGGCAATTTCGTAAGCATGATAGACAACAGAAAGCTTCGCTGCGTCGCAGGTCCAATCGCGATCATCGGACAGTCCGGCGGTCTCGTGATGGCGCTCAAGAGGACGTTCGAAGAACGCGGCCTGGATGTCGGCTATATTATCACCAGCGGCAACGAGGACGGCCTGACGACAGCGGATTACATCGAGTATTTCGCGGGCGATCCGCAAACCCGCGTTATCGTGTCTTACGTGGAATCAGTCCGCGACACCGCCAAGTTTTTGAAAGCCTGCGCGATGGCAAAGGCGGCCGGCAAGCCGGTCATTGTCGTCAAGTTGGGCACGTCCGATAGCGGGCGCGCCGCCGCCCTGGCGCATACCGGCGCCCTGGCCGGATCGATCGCTGCCTTCGACGCCATCGCCGGCGATGCCGGCGCCATCAGGGTCTCTACTCTGGACGATGTAATCGAAGCGGCCGAACTTTTCCTGCATGCGCCGTTGCCCAAGGGAAACGGTCTTGGCGCCATCACTTTTTCCGGTGGCCTGCGGGGGCTGTTGTTCGATCAGGCGGCGACTAACGGTCTGCCCTTCCCACCGCTTGCCGCCAAAACACGCAGACGCCTTGAGCAATTGCTGGGAGTTGGTTCCATCATCGGCAACCCGCTGGATTCAGGCTTCGCCGCCCTGAACAGCGCCGAGACCTACATTCAATGCGTCAAGGCCATGCTCGACGATTCTGGGATCGACACCCTCCTGCTGCAGGAAGAATTGCCCCGTGGACCGGGCAGCGAGCGAAAGGAAGACAATCTGCGGGCCGTCAACGCGCTCGCCGCCAAATCGAAAAAACCGATCGCTTTTGTGACCATGATTTCACACGGCGTGAACGAATACGCCCGTGATCTCCGCGACGATCTTCGCAACGTGGCGTTCCTGCAGGAAGCCGACAAGGCCCTGCGTTCTGTGCGCAGCGTAACAAGCTACGCAACGCGGCGCGGGCCCGCCTCTAGGACGGGCACGTACAGCCGCCGCAAGACCGCAATCCCCGCCATTGTGACAAAGACACTTGCCCGCCGCACCGATAACGGGAAATCGCAGCCGCTGTCGGAACTTGATTCCAAGGCTCTGCTCAACGCCTATGGGATACGAACGCCGAAGGAGAAACTGGCATCCAGCGCGGTGGAGGCGGTGCGTATCGCAAAGGAAATTGGCCTTCCCGTTGTCCTCAAAGCGGCAGGCGCTGAGCTCACCCATAAGTCCGATATCGGTGGGGTCCTATTGAATAACCGGACCGTCAGCGCGGTGCGGGAGGGCTATGGGACGATCCGGCGCAGCGTGGCACGGAAGGCCAAGGGGGCAGAGATCGACGGCGTGCTTGTGGCAGAACAGGTTGCCGGAGACATCGAACTAGTCATCGGCGCTGTGCGCGACCCGGAGATGGGGCCCATGGTGATGTTCGGATCCGGCGGTGTCGCGCTTGAGCTCTATCGAGACGTCGCCTTCGCGGCCCCTACCCTTGATGAAATTAGTGCCGGAGCATTGATCGACCGGACCAAAGCCGCCCATTTGATCGCAGGATACCGTGGCGCACCCGCCCTGGACCGTGCCGCCGTCATTAGGGCTTTGATCGCGGTATCCCGTCTCGCCTGCGATCTCGGAGATGGGTTCGACTCGATCGACGTCAACCCCTTTGTCCTGCGCCGGCACGGCGGAATTGCCCTCGACGGACTCGTCGTGCTCCACGGCGCAAATAGGTAGAGAACCAGACCATGTTGCAGATAGATCATCTGACAAAAATCTTCGCCAACACCACCGACGCCATCGCCGGCGGCATTCGCGACATGTCCGTGTCATTGGAAACCGGAACGTTTTTCACGCTGCTCGGCCCGTCGGGATGTGGCAAGACGACCACGCTCCGGTGCATTGCCGGCCTCGAGACGCCTGATCGGGGCAGGGTTGAAGCGGAAGGCCACGTCCTGTTCGATTCCGCGGACGGCACGAATGTCTCCATGAACCGCCGCGAAATCGGGATGGTTTTCCAGTCCTACGCCATCTGGCCGCATATGACGGTGGCGGAGAACGTGGCTTTTCCCCTAACGGTCTCGAAAGACCACCGCTATTCGCGCGACGAGATAGAAAAAGCCGTTGATAGAGCGCTGGAGACCGTGGATCTCGCCGGTCTTCAGTCGCGGCCGGCAACGCGGCTGTCGGGCGGCCAGCAGCAGCGCGTCGCGCTCGCCCGCTCGATCGTGAAAACACCAAGGCTGCTATTGCTGGATGAGCCCCTGTCCAACCTCGACGCACAGCTGCGTGAGGAAATGCGGGTCGAGCTAAAACGCCTGCAACGCCAGATCGGAATCACCACAGTCTATGTCACCCATGATCAGGCTGAGGCCCTGACCCTGTCTGATCAGATCGCCGTGATCGATCAAGGCAATGTGGTGCAGCTCGGAGACCCCAAGGAAATCTATTTCCGGCCGGCGAATGATTTCGTCGCCCGGTTTGTCGGCACCACAAATCTGCTGGATGGCAAGGTTCTGAACACCGACAACACGAGGACCGAGGTTGAATTACCGCAGGGTCACCGGCTCCACTGCACCAGAACGGCGCCATTGGAAAAAGGCGCTCCGGTCGCGGTATCCATAAGGCCAGAATCAATTCGTCTTTCGTCAGACGCGTCAAATGGCGGCGCCGGAACCAACAGGCTGTCGGGCACTGTCCAGATCGTGGCGTTTCAAGGTGATTCCTGCCGTGTCGATGTTCTGATCGGCGATACTTTATTCCAGGTAAAGACACCGCCGCATTTCGTCATGCCCGCCGACACGGCGATCGACCTGGTCTTCGATGCCGAAAACACCCTGGCCGTGCCGAAAACATCGTAACACGCGACCTAAGCGAAACGCGTCAACGCGCCACCACTTTGCGGTACAAGTGCCAGGTCGCATGCCCAAGCACCGGCAACACGAAGGCCAGGCCGACAAAAAAGGGCAAGGCGCCAAGAAGCAGGGCGCCGGCAACGATGATACCCCAGCTAGCCATCGTCAGTGGATTTACAAGAACGGCTCTTACCGACGTCTGAATCGCGGTAGCAATGCTGACTTCACGGTCCAGCAGCATAGGGAAAGACATCACGCTGAGAGTGAAGACGATTGTGGCGAAGAGGAAGCCGGCACAGCTGCCGACAAGCATGAGTGTCCTACCGGCACTGGTATTGACAATCAGGCCGGCGAAATCCGCGATTGATTCAGGAATCACACCGGCGAAAATGTTGTCGTAGATCTTCCACGCCGCCCACAACCAGGCGAAATAGATCGCCATCAGTACCAGCC
>JAQBTY010000099.1 GCA_027624735.1 Pseudomonadota bacterium
ACCGGGCAAGCCGGTCGCGCAAACACTACATCTAGCGCCACCTGAGTCAACGGGATAAGCCGCCCGCCGCCGGCGGAAAAGCCGATATACATGGTAATGATTTTATTCTTATAGAACGACGCAACGTCGGCTGTTGCGCTGGTCGTCATGCCGGCAACAAACGCAATTGCCGTCGCCGCAATCGCCAGAGATTTTAAAATCTTGGGCCTCATAAAGCTCTCCTGTTTTTTGTTCCGTCCTTAAAATTACGAACCTTCAACCCCGGACTCAACGCTTGTACCTTAGCCATCGGTGGGCGGAAGAACGATGCCCCTATGGCGCTCTTTCGCCTTCTCGTAGACATAATGGCAGATGGCGACATCCTGCGACACCATCCCGATGGTGTGGATCAGAATACGTTCATCCTCATTTTCGCGGCCCGCGACGCGCTCGGTCACCACATCGCAAATTTCACCGTGGAGTTGCTCGCGTGAAAACTGGCCGGCCGCGAGCATGGCCTGAAATTCCTTGCCGGCCATGTTGCATTCCCAATCATCGATCACCACCTTGTCGAACGCAGCCCAGCCCGCCGGATCCATTTCGCGCCGCGACAGCGAAATATAGGTCGCCCCGGGCTTCACCCAATGTTCGCGGGCGATGATGTCGGTCGCGGTGGTGCCGCCGATGCCGATATCGGCCGATCGCACGACCTCTTCAATGCTATCCACCGGCTCGACCGGGATGCCGAGTTCCTTCGTCCATTTTTCGGCGAATGCCTGACGGGTTTCCGGCCGCCGCGAGGTACAGACGATTTTCTCGAAATCGTACAGGGTGCGCAGACAGGCGAGGCAATTAACCCCCATGGTGCCGATGCCCACCAGCCCCAGCACTTTTGGGTTTTTCGGTCCCAGCCACTTCAAGGGCAGAATAGCTGCGGCCGTGCTGCGGATGGCGTAGGTCCAGTGCTCCTCGACGATGGATTTTGCGTGACCGGTCAGGGGATCTGTCAGCAGGATATAGCGCGCACTTTCTAACCGCCCGACCGTGTTGCGCACCCCGTCGTCGTAATAATTATACATGCGCACGCCGGTGACAGGGATATCCTTGAGCATCACCCCTTTGACGTGCCAGTGATTGTGATAGGGCGCCTCCACGTCGAGCTTCCATGATGAGGGCTGGGACCACTGAACGCTGCCGGCGGCATGCATGCGATAGACGTCCTCGCAGACCTGCATCGCCTCTTCAACGCTGAGCAGATCAAGCGTTTCCCTGTACGGAACAAACCGAACGCCTTCAAGCGCCATCGATACCCTCCCTGTTTTGGTCGCGCGAAGCTTAACGTGCCCGAACGGTGGATGTCACGTGGTGGCCCTGTAAAGCGCCGGATCGGTGGTGACTCCTTGCCACTTCCCGCCCACCTCGTCATGGTCGACCCCGGGCTGAAATTAGTGAAAACTTGACGTATTAATAGAAAGGCAACCGCTGGGACTCCAATCATGCGCAGAATGGAACACAACCGATTGCGGCTAGGTCTGTTTGGAGCGAACTGTTCCGGCGGTCTTGCCATCACCACCGCTCCGGAACGGTGGGAGGCAAGCTGGGACAACAACGTTGCGCTCGCGCGTATGGCCGATGAAGCGGGGCTTGATTTCATGCTGCCGCTCGGCCGTTGGCGCGGCTATGGCGATCATAACGGCGCCAATTTCGAGACCCTGACCTGGGCCGCCGGCATTCTCGCCAGCACCAAAAGAATTGCTGCCTTCGGCACCGTTCACGTGCCGCTATACAACCCGGTTGTCGTGGCGAAACAGATGGTCACGGCCGATCATATCGGCCAGGGCCGGTTCGGTCTCAACATTGTATGCGGATGGAATATTGATGAATTCAATATGGCGGGGGTCGCGCTCAACCAGCATGACCGCCGCTACGATCAGGGCCAGGAATGGATCGATATTGTTAATGCAGCCTGGCGCGAACCGGAGCCGTTCGATTATGAGGGTGAGTTCTATCAGGTCCGCCAGACGCATCTGATGCCAAAACCCTATGGAGGAGACCGGCCAATGATTGTCTGTGCCGGGAATTCCGACCGGGGCCGCGATTTCGCCGCGCGCAATGCCGACATGATGTTTACCACTCTCCGCGTTGAAATCGAGGAGTTGCCGGCAACCGTCAGCGCTCTCAAGAAAGCGGCCCGAGGTTATGGCAATGAGATCGGCGTCTTTACAAATGTCACCGTTGTCTGCCGTCCGACGCGAAAGGAAGCCGAGGAATATTACCATTACTACGCGGTAGAAATGGCGGACAGGCAAGCGGCGGAGAACATGGTGGTCGGGCGCGGTCTGGACAAGCGGGATTTATCGGAACAGGCTTTCGACAAGCTGCTGGTGCGTACGGCCGGCGGCCATGGCGCGCTGCCCATAATTGGCGACCCGGATGAGGTCACCGCGCGGATGGTGCAGTTGAATGAGTGCGGGATCGACGCGCTGGCGATGGGATTCGCCAACTATCTCGACCACTTGCCCTATTTTCGGGACGAGGTGCTGCCGCGCCTTGCCGATGCCGGGCTGCGGACCTGATCGAGGTCCGCGCCGCCACGGTAGGGCGATAGACCGGTGCGCCCCGTCGGCAAGGGCCGACAGGTTTCAGGCGAGCCGGGCGCGACGCGCCTCCACCAGCTTGAGCGAGACCAGCACGGTGCCAAGCGCGGCGCCAAACAGGTCGAGATAGAACGCCTGCGGGAAGGCGCCAGCCGGCACCAGCAACGACAGGCCGGCGGCGACGAAGCCCAGCCGCGCCGCCGGGCCCAGCGGGCGCAGGAGATAGCCGAGGAACCCGGCCGAAGCCATCCACACGCCGGCGACAGCGCTGGCGAAAGCAATGACGATCTCGACCGCGCCGCCCTGCATCAGCAGGCTGGGCGAGTAGACGAACAGGAACGGCACGACGAAGGCGGTCCAGCCCAGGCGGCAGGCGGTCCAGCCGGTTGCCATCGGCTCGCCGCCCGAGATGCTGGCCGCGGTAAACGCCGCGAACGCCACCGGTGGCGTGATCATCGACAGGATGCCGTAGTAAAGCACAAACATGTGCGCGCTGATCGGGCTGATCCCCAGCTTGATCAGCGGCGGCGCCGCCATGGTGGCCAGCAGCAGGTAGATGCCGGCCGTCGGCATCCCCATGCCGAGCAGGATGCAGACACCCGCGGTGACCAGCAGAAGCCCGATCAGCGAGCCCTCGCCGAATTCCACGAGAACAAAGCTGAGCGCAAACCCCAGGCCGGTGCCCTGCAGGATGCCGATGACGATCCCCGCCATCGCGCCGATCACGATGATCTCGACCGACGCCTCGCCGGTGCGCCATATGACGCTCCACAGCATCGCCAGCGTCATCCGCTTGCCGCGATAGGCGATCACCGATGAGAACGCGATGATGGTTAGCGACGCCGCGAACGCCGATTCCTCCGGCGTGCGGTAGAAGGAGAACAGGAGCACCACCAGCACGACGAAAGGCAGGGCGAAGTACCAGCCGGTGCGCAGCACCGTGGCGAGCTGCGGGATCTGGTCCTCCGGCACCGCCGCGATGCCCTTGCGTGCCGCCTCGAGGTCGGTCAGCACAAACACGCCGACGTAGTACAGGATCGCCGGGAGCAGCGCCGCCAGCAGCACCTCGGTGTAGGCGATCTCCAGAAATTCAGCCATCAGGAAGGCGGCCGCGCCCATCACCGGCGGCATGATCTGCCCGCCGGTCGAAGCCACCGCCTCGACCGCGCCGGCCACCTCGCGGCTGAAACCGGCCTGGCGCATCATCGGAATAGTGATGACGCCGGTGGAGGCGACGTTGGACACCGCCGAGCCGGAGATGGTGCCAAAGAGGCTGGACGCGATCACCGCGATCTTGGCCGAGCCGCCCCTGGTGCGGCCCATCAGCGCCGAGGCGAGGTCGGTGAACCATTCGGACCCGCCCGAATAGAGCAGGAGCTGGCCCATGAAGATGAACAGGACGACAACAGTGCAGATCACCTTCATGGGCAGGCCGACGATGCCGACCGTATCGAAGGCGAGGAAACCGGCCAGCTCGACGACGCTCTTGGAGCGCCCCTCGAGCGCCCCCGGCACCAGGTGGCCGAACAGCCCATAGGCGAGGAAAGCCACCGCGATCGCCACCAGGCTGGGGCCCACCGCGCGCCGCAGCCCCTCCAGCGTCAGCGACACCAGCACCAAGCCGACTACGACGCCTTCCACCGGGTAATAGACGTATTCCCGTGACAGGATCGGATAGCGTACCGCGATAAAGACACAGGCGGCGAAACCGATGATGGCGGCGGCCGCGTCATACCAGGGCACGGCCCCGCGTTCCGCGCCGCGCCGCGCCGGCACGCTGAGGAACAGGAGCGCGAAGGTGAGCCCGAGAATGACCGCCAGCGCCTGTTCGGTGTACAGAATGAAGCCCAGCTTGATCGGTAGATCGACGGCCCACACCAGCGCAATGACGGTGATCAGCGCGCCGAGAGCCGGTGTCGAAAAGCGCAGCCAGCGTGCCGGACTTTTACCGGAATCGGCCTCGTCCATTGTCCAACCTCAACCGTGTTCCCGCTGCGACGACATTCATGCTAGCAGCGCGCCGCCGATCCTGCCAGACTGAATGGTTCGGCCGCACGACAGCGAGTTGAATGAGCGAACGGGGTCGGATAACATCGATTAACAACAAGCGGCATCGGCGAAGGCGGATGCTTAAAATGCGTCTCGGCGCTCTCCTCAATGCGTCTTGGCGCGCTTCTCAGGGGAGTACGCTCACGTGAAAATTTCCAGACTAATTCTATTGACGTCAGCCGTCTGCTTCATGACAACACCGGTATGGGCTCAGACGGTCGGGCTCGGCACCACCAAGCGGGGCGCCCAAGCGACCATCGCCGCGACCATCGCCAAGGCGGTCTCGTCCCATACCGACATCAAGATGCGCACCGAAACCCAGGCCGGCACGCCGGTGATCATGGCCAACGTCAATTCGGGCAAGCTGGAGTTCGGCGTCAGCAACATCGTCGAGCTGCGCTTCGGCGTCTCGGGGACGTCGCTGGCGGCGCGCCGCCCAACACCCAATTTGAGGCTGGTGGGCCGGCTGATGTCCTTCCTCGCCGGACCGCTGGTGGTCGATTCCTCGCCCATCAAAAGGCTGATCGAGGTCAAGGGCAAGCGTGCGTCCGGCGGCTTCAACCCGCAGCCTTTGCCGCGCATCCTGCACGAAGCGTATTTCGCCAATGCCGGGATGAGCTACAAGGACGTCACCATCGTGCCGGCCACCGGGTGGGGCGACCATTGGAACCAGATGAAGCAGGGGCGGATCGATGTGGGCTCGATCGGGGTCGGCACCGGCGTGGCGAAGGAGCTGGAGGCGAAGCTCGGCAAGCTGCGCTACCTCGACCTCGACCCCAGCGCGGCGGCCGTCGCCCGGATGCGCCAGTTCCTGCCCGGCACCGACGTGGTGCTGGCCAAGCCGTCACCAAAGATCAGGCTTCCCGGCCTCGACAAGCCGACCTACGTGATGGCCCTGGACTACACGATCTGGGCCGGTAAGCACGTGGATTCGGGCATCGTCTACAAAGTCGCCAAGGCTTTGTACGAACACGCGGACGAACTCAGGTCCGGCGGGGTGCACTGGCGGCGCTATGACCGCGCGCTGATCGCCAAGGATCTCGGCGTCACGCACCATCCGGGTGCGGTTAAGTATTTCCGTGAAAAAGGCCTGATGTAGAACCTTCAGCGCCTATGGTCTGCGCGGCGCGCGGAGTAATCCCGCGCGCCGTTTGCATTGTTGGACGATGGACGATTTTACTACTTCTTGCCGAGGGCTTTCTTCGCGCGGTCGATAATCTTCTTCGGCACATCGAGAAACGCCCGGTATGCAGCCTCTGTGTCCTTCCAGTCCATTGGATCGACGATGAGACGCTGCCGCTTGGCGTCAGCCTTGAGCGCAGGCGAATTTACCGTGGCCCAGAAGGCATTGCGAAGTTCGGCGACACGCGCCGCCGGCACCCCTGGCGGCGCGGCAAAGGGGCGCGAAATTTCGGTCGCGCCAAAGATGAATTGCAGGACCTTGCGGTCCTCGTCATTGCGCGCGAGATCGTAGATCAGCGGCGCGGCGCCGAAGGCGGGATGTGCCTTAAGACCCAACTGGGCGATCGGAACCAGCTTGCCGGAAGCGACGTCCTGCCTCTGCGGGCCGAGGATCAGCGACGCCCAGAACGCGCACACCGCCTCGATCTCGCCCTTTTCCATGGCGAGCCGCGCGCCGGCCGTTCCCTTGTAGCCGGCGATCACCTTGGCCTTGTAGCCGAGAATGTTGGCGATCGCGCGCGGCTGCTGCGCCGACGGCGCGTTCTTGCCGCTGGCGCCGAAGATCACTTCACGGTTCCTCGCGTCCTTAATGGTCTTGATCCCGGACTGGCCCGAGGCGACGCACCCCGCCACGTCCCGGGTGAGATTGCCGAGCCACTGGAACTTGAAGACATCCCAGCGGGCTTTCTTGTCGCCCATCGACGGCGCGGTCGCATGAGATGACGACGTCATGATGAAACGCGTGCCATCCTGCGGGTTAGTGTTGTAGACGTTGTTGACCGCCTTGAACCCGCCCGCGCCCGGCATGTTCTGGACGATGACGTTGGGTTTGCCGGCCAGATGGTCGCCAAGATGGCGGGCCAGCAGACGCCCAAACACATCCGCCCCACCGCCGACCCCATAACCGACGACGACCGTGACGGTCTTGTTCTTATAGAATTGCGCCCCTGCCTGCGGCGCCGCAAACGCGCCAGCGAGCAGTACCGATGCCACCAGACCGGCCACGGGAAGTTTTTTATTCGTTTCCATTATTCGTTCCAGAATTTGTTAAAAAAGCTGATATCCCCTGAGCGTCTTGTTTGCTGCCGCAGGTTCCACAGGAATTGCGGTTAAAATTAAGACCTAAATTATCGGCATGAGCAAGTGGACATGCTGACATCACACCGACCCGGCAAGCTCTCTTCGTCTATGCAGCCAGTGGACGTCCCGCCTGATGCGCAATAGGCTCGCCCCCAACGAACATCTCCTGGCGTCGGTGGCGCGCGAGGGCCTGGGGATCATGGCCGGGCTATTCTGGGATCTGGGAGAGACGGCCACCTTGCCGCCAGAAAGAAATAACTAGGGACAGGAAATGATGGACACGATTTCAGCGAGCAATTCCTTCGCCATCGGCGACACCACGGTAACCCGGATCGTCGAGCGCGAAGGGCCGTGGCACGATCCCTACGGCATGTTCCCCGAGGCGACCCCGGACAAGGTCGCGGCGCATCTCAGCCAATTGCCGGATCACGTCTATGACCCCGCGGTGGAAAAGATTTGCCTGACCTTCCAGAGCTTCCTGCTGCGCACGCCGCAGCACACCATCCTGATCGACAGCTGCGTCGGCGAACACGATGAGCGGCGCGTCGACTTGCTTTATCCCAAGGACCGCTGGCTGGCCGAGTTCAGGGATGCCGGGGTCGGGTTCGGCGATATCGATTATGTGTTCTGCACCCATCTGCATGTGGATCACGTGGGCTGGAACACGCGGCTGGAAAACGGCCACTGGGTGCCGACATTCCCCAACGCAAAATACATCTTCGGCCGCCGGGAATTCGAATTCTGGGAAAAATGGAACAAGGAAAACGGTCCCCCGGCATCGGGCCCCTCTTTCGACGACAGCGTGCTGCCCATCGTGGCGGCAGGCCGCGCGGTGCTGGTGGAAGACGATTTCCAGCTCAACGATCTGATCCATCTGAGCCCGGCGCCGGGCCATACGCCGGGCCAGTGCTGCGCCCATCTGTCGTCGGCTGGCGACACGGCAATCTTCGCCGGCGATGCGCTGCATCATCCGTTGCAGGTGTATGAACCCGACTGGAGCACGGTCAAATGCGAGGACCGCGCGCTTGCCATCGTCAGCCGGCGGAAGATTCTGGAAAGCTGCGCCGATACCAAAACCCTGCTGATCCCGGCGCATTTCTCCGGGTCGACGGCTGGCCATGTGATCACGCGCGGCGACAGCTTTGGGTTCAGGTTCCTGGGCGGCTGACAGGCAATGAATTAAACATGGAACCCGTGCTCCAAAGCTTTCTCACCGGCTTTCCCGTTCTCCTGCTGCATTTTTCGGTGACGCTGGCCATGCTCGGCGTTGGCGTCCTCATCTACCAGCGGATCACGCCCTATCATGAGCTCGACCTGATCCGGGCTGGAAACAATGCCGCGGCAATCTCTTTATCAGGCGCCATCCTTGGGCTCGCCCTGCCGCTCGCAATCTGCATGGCAAAAAGCGTCAACCTCTGGGACATCATTGTCTGGGGCGTGGTGACCCTGATGATCCAGCTTCTCGCCTATCGGCTGGGCGATGCAATTCTCAAGGGATTGCCGGCCAGGATCGAAGCGGGAGAGATCGGCGCCGCGATCCTGGTCGTCGCCATCAAGCTTGCCGTGGCGATGATCAACGCCGCGGCGGTCGCCGGCTGACCGAACAGCACGCCCATCATGCGCCTTTGGGATAAGTTAGCGCTCATCGCTCTGGTGGTTTTGGCCATCATCGGCAAATATGCCGGTGACGATACAGTGGATCCGCGCGCCGGTTCGGCCCGTCGTCCCGATCCCGGCCGGTTCGCGCCCGCCCAGCCAGGCGCTCCCCCGTCAACCGATGAACCGGGGGTCATGGTGCCGGTGGGAGACAAACAACAATCCTCCAGCGGCACGGCCTTTTCGATCGACAGCAGCGGTATCTGGATCACCGCGCGTCATGTGGCCGATGGGTGCGACCGCATCGTCCTGCAAAAGACCGGCCGCCAGTTCGTCCGGGTAGACCGCGTGCGCCATCATCCCAATGCCGACATCAGCATTTTGTGGACCCGCAACGGGGTACCCGCCCTGCCCCTGTTACAGCAGCCGCTACGCCCCAATCAGGATGGTTATTCGTTTGGTTTTCCCAAGGGTGAGCCGGGCGATGTTCACGCCAAGCTAATCGGTCGCACGAAAATGCATCAGCGCGGCCGTTACCGGACCAACGAGCCCGTCGTTGCCTGGACCCATGTTCGGCGGGTGCCCGATATCGGCGCCCATCTCGGCGGTATCAGCGGCGGGCCGTGGGTCAATGAAGAAGGCCGCATTCTCGGCGTCCATGTGGCCGGCAACCCGCGCCGCGGCCGGTCCTACGCCACCGCGCCCGCAAGCCTGCGGGCAGCCTTTACCCAGGCGGGATTGTCCGACAGCGGGGCCTCACGGAACCTTGAACGGATTTCCGTGACACCGCGGAATTTTCCCACAATCGGCGATCGACTGCGCAAAAACCTGACGATCGCCAAGGTTCTGTGTTTGGTCGGCGAGCGTTGGCGCTAAGCGCCCTCCGCCGTCTTCGGTGCGGCTTCGGGGTTCCATTGGCCGCGCCGCATGCGGCTGACGGTGTAGGATTGAAACACACCGGCCCGGCGCAGCGGCTCGCCATCGGCGAACGCGTCCGCCGCAGCCCGGTCGGGCACGTTGATGATGAGCAGGCTGCCGGTCCGCGTATCATCCGCATCGGCCAGGGTGGCCCCGCCCAGCACCAGTATATCCGCATGCTTGTCGAGATAGGCGAAATGTTCGTCGCGCGCGATGCCGCGCCGCTCGGCGCCTTCCGGTCCGTCGACGCCGTAACACATGTAAAGCATGGCTCGTTCCCGTCCTGATTTTGTTGAATTGTCCGAAACACTAGCGCATTTTCCGCTCACGTGAAATCGTACCAGCCCCCGGGGACGACCGATTCAAGAAATCACGGGGAGGGCTGGTCAGACTACGGCGCTTTCCTTTAAAATAGCGGCAGCCCCCCTTTCAGGAGACACAAGATGGATATCGCCCTTTATTACGCCCCGATCACCTGTGCGTTGGCGCCTTATATTTCTCTGACCGAGGCAAATGCCGAGTTTGAAGTCCGGCCGCTGAATTTTCGCAAGCAGCAAAACAAGTCCGCCGAGTATTTGAAGATCAATCCCAAACACAAGGTGCCGCTGCTGGTGGTCGATGGCGAGGCACTGACCGAGAGCACCGCCATTCAGATATGGATCGCCCGCAATTTCCCGCAGGCGAACCTATTGCCCTCCGATCCATGGCAGGAACTCAAGGCAATATCGCTTTTCTCCTGGTGTTCATCGGGCATCCATCCCTACCTCAGCCGGATCAATAACACGGCGAAGGTCTGTGACGTGGCCGATGCGGCGGACAGTGTCCGCAAGTATGCGCTGGAAGCGCTTACCGAATGTTTCGAGATCGCCGATGACATGCTGGCGGGGCACGATTATTTCTTCGACAACTTCACCGCGCCGGACGGGCATTTCTTCTGGTGCTGCCGCCGGGCCACACAGTTCGATATCGACCTGTCCGGCTGGAAAAACGTCGCCGCCCATTTCGATCGTATGCACACGCGTGCGAGCGTAAAGAAGCTGCTGGCCTTCGAGAAGGAAACCCAGGCGACATTCGCCGCCGCTGCCTAAATCAAAGCGGCGTTGTTACGCCGGTTGTGGCGGGGCGTGGCCTTCGATTTGGACGCGGAAGCCGGATCGCACATCGGGCAGGTAATCGTTGATAGGGCGATGGTTGCAGCAACGATTGTCCCAGAACGCGGTGGAGTGCGGCTCCCACCGGAAGCGGAAACAGAATTCCGGTGAACGGCAATGTTCCTTCAAAAACTTCGCGATGCCTTTGCCTTCGCCCTTGGGTATGCCATTAAGCCAGCGCACCGCCGAGCTGCTCATGTAGAGCGCCTTCCTGCCACTTTCCGGATGGCGGATAACGATCGGGTGCTCCGAGCGCGGCGTGCCGTCACCGAAAATTCGGACACCGTCATGCAGCGCCGTAAGCCCTTCCAGATAGATTTTCATGCGGTCCGATAGCGCCTCATATGCCACATACAGGCTGACGAAGATGGTATCGCCGCCGCCATTGGGCGGTATCGTGTGCAGATAAAGTATGCTGCCAAGCGGCGGGATGGGGGCGCAGGACTGGTCGGTGTGCCAGGCATGGCCGGAAATTTCGCCATTGGAATTTTCATCGAAATGAAAGCGCCGGACCCGCGGATCCTCGGATTCCTTGCTGTGGGTTTTCTTGCCGGCATGCTGGCCGAGAGGTCCGAAATACTCACCCAGCCTCGCATGATCGTCGAAACTGATTTTTTGATCGCGGAAGAACAAAACCATGTTTTCAGTAAACGCCCGCTTGAGTTCCGCCTGCTCAAGATCGCTCAGCGGCCGGGTCAGATCGATATTGCCAATCTCCGCGCCGATATGCGGGCTGCAGCGGGTTACCGTGAGCGCGCGATACGCCTCGTTACTGGTCACTCCATCCATAATTTTCTCCCGCTTCCCCAGGTCGCCAATACTCAGTGAACGTTACCAGGCGGCTAGCCCTTAAAACAATACTATCAACTTTGGCTATGGCGGAAACCAAATTCGACAGCGCTCATCAGAAACAACGAACCTCCATGGCATAACTGGAGCATAATTGGACACTGAATTTTCAAGTTGTGCAATGAATCTGACAAAGCCGCAATGATTGTAGAGCCAATATTTGGTCTGACATAATTCCTCAAAGCGTAATGATTTATTGAAAAGCAGACGCCGTGCGGATAGCCTGCGTACTGCCTTACCCGGCTTAATTTCGCCTGCGGAGGGCGATCCGGTTGGCCAGCATTTCAGGCTGATGTCCATTGGGTTCGATGGATCAAGTGGAGCCGATATGCAGTTCGATCTCAACGGTAAATTTCGGGCTGCCGGCCTCACCAATCCCGGACAGATGCGCGAAAATAACGAGGATAATTTTCTGATCGACACGAATGCCGGTCTGCTCGTTGTCGCGGACGGAATGGGCGGACACCAGTCGGGCGAACTCGCCAGCGCCGATGCCATCCGCGTCATGCAGGAAATACTGACGGCGGGATCAAGCCAGGCCCGGCGACCTGAAAATTCAGGCAACGGGACAGGCAACGGGCCAGGCAACGGGACGGGACATGGTCGCGTCGCCACCGCAATCACCGCGGCGAACGATGTTATCAATACCCTGAATCTCGAACGCGGCTATGGTCCACGGGATGCCATGGGAACGACCATCGTCGGGCTTTATTTTGAGCCCGAACGGCCAATGGACGCCACCATCTTTCATGTTGGAGACAGCCGTTTTTATCGCTTCAGGAACGGCGCTCTCGACCGGATCACCCGCGATCATTCGGCCTATGAAAACTGGCTGGAGGACGGTAGTAAGGGTCCGGCGCCCGGCCTCCACATACTCTCGCAGGCAATCGGTCCTTCGGATTCCGTCGCGCCGGGTATCCAGCAGCAGACATTCCGCCCCGGAGATATCGTCCTGTTATGTTCGGATGGGCTTACAAATCTGGTTTCGGACAGCGACATTGAAGCGTTGCTGACTTCCATGGATATCAATGATCTGTCCAGCGGTTGTCACGCTCTGGTAGAGGCGGCCCAATCAAATGGCGGAACCGATAATATTACCGTCGTGCTGGGGGCCTATTCGGGCGGCGGGACATAGCACCGCGCTTACAATCGCCGTGCCCGCCTATTGTCAATTCCCCCCCTCGCCGGAGCATATTTTGGGCCAAAATTTTTCCGTGGCCACTCCGAAAGAGCAATTGCCCGAGGTTCCCCCAAAACGCTATAATTTTAAAAGATAAAATGGTAGAAATTATACTTTAATCACAAACATATGGCCTACCTGTCTGTCGGGCAGCGACGCGGAACGAATGAGACTATTTTGCACAGCGTTTTTGGGCAAAATGCTGGCAGGAAC
>JAQBTY010000100.1 GCA_027624735.1 Pseudomonadota bacterium
CTGATACCAAAATCATACAGAATCTCAACAGGTTAATCCATGCTCACCAACCATTAAACGCCGCACCGTGAATAATTCGGGCTAGGCATTGCGAGCGCTTTATTTTTGGATGATGTCTGGACGATTAGCTTTACGTCGGAACAGATTGTGTTTGGCTTGCTAATAGTTGTATCCGGCGCGTTAGCGGTGTGCGCACAGACAATAATATTCCGATGGATGGTTGGTGGACCTATGCCAGTAGGCGTTAGACCATCGGGAAAGAGGGAAGAACAGAGTGACGGATAAAAACTACGACGACTGGATCGGCAGGACCATGTCGACCGAGGCGCTGGTCACCGCCTATCAGGCCGACGCGCTGACCGCCACGCTGGATCGCGACGATCCGCCCTTCAGGGAAGGCGATGCAATTCCGCCGGGCTGGCATCTGTTCTATATGCGCGAAGTCGTAAAACTGCGCGACACGGCGCCGGACGGGCATCCCAAGCGGGGCGATTTCCTGCCGCCCATCGATCTGCCGCGGCGCATGTGGGCGGGCACGCAGGCGAGTTACCACCGGCCGATCCGGGTGGGAGAGCATATCCGTCAGGTGAGCACGATCGAGGCCGTGACCCCAAAGACCGGCAAGACCGGCCAGCTTGTGTTCCTAAAGCTTAAGCACGAGATTTTCGGCGAGGATGGCTTGGCCACCAGCGAAATCCAGGATGTGGTCTATCGCGAAGAAGCCAAACCAGGCGCCGCCGCGCCCGAGCCGCCGCCGGCGCCGGGCAAGGCGGTCTGGAAACGCGCCATCCATCCCACACCGGTGCTGCTGTTCCGCTATTCGGCGCTCACCAT
This sequence comes from Pseudomonadota bacterium, assembly GCA_027624735.1. Lineage (GTDB taxonomy): Bacteria > Pseudomonadota > Alphaproteobacteria > MPNO01 > UBA2964 > JAQBTY01. Next base: position 835 of record JAQBTY010000100.1, read on the forward strand.
GAACAGCCACCGCATCCATTACGACCGCACCTACGCGACCGAAGTGGAAAAATATCCCGGCCTGCTGGTCCACGGTCCGCTGACTTTCACGCTGCTGATGGATCTGTTCCGCCGCGAAAGGCCGGCAACCGCGCTCAAGAGCTTTGCCGTCCGCGCCGTCTCCCCGCTTTATGACATCCACGATTTTTCCGTCGAGGGCGCGCTCAACGACGATGGCGTATCGGCGACTCTCTGGGCACTCAACCATCAGGGCCGCCTCGCCATGAGCGCCGAGGCGATTTTTTAGGGGCTAGGGGCCAGGCTAGGCGACGTGCGCCTTGTCTTGCGGGAGTACCGTGCGCGCGGCGGGGAACCTGACCGTGACGGTCGTTCCCACGCCGAGCTCGCTTTGCATGTCCAGCGTACCGCCATGCTGCTCGACGAGAGCCTTGCATAACGGCAATCCCAATCCGGTGCCTTCGTGCGCGCGGTTCAGGGCGCCGTCGATCTGGCCGAATTGCGAGAAAGCCTTTGGTATGTCCTCGGGTGCGATGCCAATTCCGGTATCGGCGACCCGAATAGTCAGCCCGCCATCCGCTTCGGTTGAACCGTAAATTGTGACCTGCCCGCCCGGTTTGGTGAACTTGACGGCGTTGGACATCAGGTTAAGCAGGATCTGCTTGGTTTTTCTTTCGTCCGCGTGCAACGCCGGAAGATCATGGGGCAATTCATTTATCAGTTCGACGCCCCCTTTATGAGCACGCTGCCGCATCATGGTCATGACCGGTTGGGCGGCATTGGCGATGGTCAGGTCGGTCTCATCCAGACTTTCCTGGCCCGCTTCTATCTTGGAAAGGTCCAGAATGTCGTTGATGAGCTGGAGCAGGTGCTGGCCGGATTCTTCGATGTCTTTCGCGTACTCGTGATATTTGTCGTTGCCGAGGGGGCCCAGCTTCTGCTGTTCGAGAATGCCGGCGAATCCGATGACCGCGTTAAGCGGCGTGCGCAGCTCATGGCTCATCGCGGCGAGAAATTCGGATTTCATCCGGTTGGCGGATTCGGCCTCGGCGCGCGCGATCCGGTTTTGCTCCGCCAGATCCTCCAACTCGCGGGCATGCGCCGCCAGTCTTTTTCTTTCCGCTTCCCCCGCTTCTTTCCTCGCAAGGCGACTTTCTTCTTTTTCGGCCTCCAGCTGTGCACGCGCTATCGCATTGCCTTTGAAAACATGGAGCGCACGGGCAATATCGCCGGTTTCGTCGCGGTTCCCGGTGGCCGGGATATACTGGTCCAGATCTCCGCCCGCCAATGCTTTGACGGTCTCCGTGATGGCCTTCAGGGGCCTGGTGATGCTGCGCGCGATGATCGTACCGAAAAGCAGGGCAAGGCCGAGAACAAAAATACCGGTGAATATGAATATTTTCGACGTGAGGGCGCGGGCTTCTTCGAGCGCGGTTCGTACTTGCGCGTGTTTTGCCGTCACCATATCGTTGAACCGTTCGAACATGGGGGCCAATTTTGTAGAAATAGCCGCCAGCCGGCCGATTTCGTCGTGCAGGGCGGCCGAGATTTCCACCCATGTGTGAAAGCCCTCGCCATACGCGCCCATCAGAGCGGTGACTTCCTGCCTGATGCCCGGGGGAACCGGTGCACGCGCCAGCAATTCCACGAATTCCGCCTGACCCCGGTCGAAACGTTCGACGTATTTGGGGTTTTCACGCAGGAGAAAATCCTTTTCTTGCCGCCGCAACATCAGAAGTTTGGCGAGCAGCCGGTCCGAGCCCGACGCGCGGATCCTGGCCTCCACGGCATGGACCGCCTTCCGGAACTGCCCCTGGATCCCCTTGTTTTCGTCGGGGTCAAGCTGCTTGTAGAGCCGGACGATAAAGCGGAATTGGGCCGTATATTCCCGCACAAGGTCGCGCAGATCCAAAACCGCGGACTCGAACGTACCAGCCACCGATGCAACGGGCACTTCATCGAGCAGCGTAATAACCCGCGCGCTGGCTTTTTCGTGCCGCTTGGCATGGATTGAATTGCGGTGGAGGAGAAAATCAGTTTCGCTGGTTTTCAGGGCCAACGCGGCGGTTTCGATCTTTTGAGTGTAATCAGCCAGCTGGGCGTACCGGTCTTCTGTTACGAAAGCTTGGCGTACCGCGGCATCACCGAAAAAATGGGCCGCCACCATCATGGCGACGCAGAATACACTCAGGCCGGCCAGCAGGCTGATCCGGGTGCTGATGCGTGATTCCATTATGGGTTTAAACAACTTCGGACTATGCACGTGTAGGGCCAATCTCTGCCTGATTACTCTGTCTCGTTGGGATGGTGCTGGATCAATCGGATAGGCGAGCGACTTTCTATGCCGGTATGACTATCCAATCGAGGTAAAATTTCCCTGAAGGAAAATGGCGGTTTTCCGGTTGAAACGGGCGTTTTATGCGCAACCCTTCAAACAGCGAAATCCAGGATGTGGCCTAACGGGAGGAAGCCAGGCCCGGTGCGGCATTGCCCGGGCCACCGCCGGCGCCATTGTAGCACCGCGCGCCATCCATCCCAGACCGGTCCTGCTGGTCCACGGTCCGCTGACCTTCGCGCCGCTGATGGATCTGTTCCACCGCGAAAGGCCAGACACCATTCTCAAGAGTTTCGCCGTCCGCGCCCGTTATCCGGGCTCAAGCGGAACCCGGCCGCGCCAGATCGGCCACCAGCGCGACAAGGAAACGCGCCGCCTCGCCGCCGGTCACCACCCGGTGATCGAAGGATAGCGACAGGGGCAGCATCTTCTGGGCCACCGGTTTGCCGTCCTTGAGCACCAGCTTTTCATCAATGCGCCCGGCGCCGATGATCGCGACCTGCGGCGGGACGACAATTAGCTGGGCGAACTTGCCGACCCCGAGGACGCCGAAATTGGACAGTGAAATGGTCGCGCCGCGCATCTCGGCGGGCGGGATGGTCCGCGCCTTGGCGTCGGCTTTCATGGCATTCAGTCCGGCCCGCAAATCCGCCTGATCGCGGGCGCCCACGTCACGCAGGATCGGCACCAGCAGACCCTCGGGCGTATCGACGGCGATGCCGAGATCGACCCGCTTCAGGAGATGCAAACTCTGGGCGCTGCTTTCATACCAGGCATTGAGCGCCGGCACCGCGCCGCTGGCCGCGACAATGGCTTCGGCCAGACGGATGGTCGCATCGGTGCCGGGCTGCCAGCCGGTGATATTGGCCTCGTCGCTGATGGTCGCCGGCACCACTTCGGCATGGGCCTGCGCCATGCGCTGCGCCATGGCCTTGCGAAGTCCCTTCAAGGGTTCGGCCGGCTCGACCACCGACAGGGCGGCGGCGGCGCGCCTGATATCGTCCTCGGTGATCTGATCGTTTTCGCCGGTCGGGCCGACGATAGCGAGATCGATGCCGAGCTCGTGCGCGAGCCGCCGGACCCCCGGCGTTGCCTTGATCTTGTGACCCGCCCGGCGAAGCGGTGACGGCGGGGGGATGTCGCGCGCCTTGCCGCCGCCAGTGGCGGCGCTGTCTTCGGTGGGCAATGCCCCGGCCACGGTGCCGGTATCTTCCCTGGCCGCGTCGCTGCCGTCATCGAAATCGGCCAGCGGACTGCCGACCGGAACGGCGGTGCCGGCTTCGGCGAATAGCCGGGCGATTTTGCCGGAAAACGGCGACGGCACTTCGACCACCGCCTTGTCGGTTTCGACGGAGACCAGCGGCTGATCGGCCACCACCTTATCGCCGACCGCCACATGCCAGGCGACGATTTCGGCTTCCTGCAGGCCTTCCCCCAGATCCGGCAGATTGAATGTCCTCATGCGAACGATACGGTGCGCTGCACCGCCTCCTGGATGGTCGCCACGTTTGGCAGGTAATGGTGTTCGAGACGCGGCAGCGGCACGATCACGTCGGGCGCGGTGACCCGCGTGATGGGCGCCTTGAGCGATAGCAGCGATGCCTCCGATACGCGGGCGGAAATCTCCGCGCCGAAGCCGCCGGTCAGGGGCGCTTCATGGATGATGACCAGCCGCCCGGTTCTGTCGACCGAGCCCAGAATGGTGTCCATATCGAGCGGCTGCAGGGTGGCGAGGTCGATGACCTCGGCGGAAATGCCTTCTTCGTCGAGCCGGTCGGCGACGGCGAGGGTTTCGCGGACCATGGCGCCCCAGGTCACCAGCGTCACGTCATCGCCTTCGCGCAGCACGAAGCTCTGATCGAGCGGCAGGGCCTTGCCGTCATCCGGCACGTCTTCCTTGTAGGCGCGGTAGAGGCGGGTCGGTTCGAGAAAAATCACCGGATCGGGATCGGCGATCGCCGCCAGCAGCAGCCCATAGGCCCGCTTCGGCGATGACGGGATGACCACGCGCAGCCCGGGGATGTTGGTGAACATGGCTTCGGTGCTTTCCGAATGGTGTTCCGGGGCGCCGATCCCGGCCCCCATGGGCGTCCGCACCACCAGTGGGCAGGTGATCCGGCCGCGGGTCCGGTTGCGCAGGCGGCTCGCGTGATTGACGATCTGATCGACCGCCGGATAGATGAACCCCATGAACTGGATCTCGGCGACCGGGCGCATATCTTCCGCCGCGAGACCGACCGCGAGACCGGCGATCAGCGATTCAGCCAGCGGCGTATCGAGCACCCTTTCGGCGCCGAATTCGGCGAACAGGCCCTGCGTGGCGCGAAACACGCCACCGTTGGTGGCGATATCCTGACCCAGGATCACGACCCGTTCGTCATCGGTCAGCGCGCGCCGCAGCGCCTGGTTGATGGCTTCGACGAAGGTGATCTCAGTCATTGCCGGCATCCTCGTAGCTCTTGCGCTGCGCCTCGAGCGCACGCGGCAGGTCGGCAAACAGATAATCGAACATATCGGTCGCCTTCTGTGGCGGCATGGCGAGAAACGCCGCCAGGGCCGTCTCGAGCCGCGCCTTGTTGTCACGGGTGAGCGCTTCCTCATCCGTCTTGGTCCACCAGCCCTGGTTGCCAAGATACGTGCGCAGCCGGGCGATAGGGTCATTCGCCCATTGCTTGGAGACTTCTTCCGCAACGCGGTAGCGGGTCGCATCGTCGGCGGTGGTGTGATCGCTCAGGCGGTACGTCAGCGCTTCGATCAGGGTGGGTCCGCCGCCGGCCCGGGCCTTGTCGATCGCTTCCTGCACGGCGACCCGAACCGCGATGACGTCGTTGCCGTCCACCTGCTCGCCGGAAAATCCGCCCGCGAGCGCCTTCTGGGCGATGGTCTGGGCGGCGGTCTGCGCCTCGCGCGGCATGGAGATGGCCCACTGGTTGTTGCTGACCACGAATACCAGCGGCAGCTTCCAGACACCGGCCAGATTGACCGCCTCGTAAAAATCGCCTTCCGATGTCGCGCCATCGCCGATGGTGCAGACGGCGACCCGCTTTTCATGGCGCAGCTTCATGGCGGTCGCCACGCCGGCCGCCTGGATGGTGTGCGAGGCGATGGGAACGCTGACCGGAAAATCCTTGCGCGGCACGGCGAAATCGCTGCCGCGTTCGTCACCCGCCCAATAGAGCATCAGCTCGGTCAGGCTGACGCCGCGCCAGATCTGCGCGCCCTGCTCGCGGTAGGTCGGCAGCAGAACGTCGTCCTCTTCCATGGCGCTTGCCAGCCCGACGGCGATGGCTTCCTGCCCCTGACACGACGGGTAGGTGCGCAGCTCACCGGTGCGCTGCAGCGCAATCGCCTTCAGATCGAAGGTCCGCGCCAGCACCATACCCTTGTAAAGCGCGCGCAGGGTTTCGGGGTCGGTCGCCAGCGCCGGCGGGTGCGGTAACAGCTGACCGTCCGGGTCGAGGAAACGCCGATAACGAATATGGAACTGGGCGACGATCGTGCCCTCGGCAGCCTTGCCGACCCAGCGCTCCGACTGAAGCTCCGTCGCCGTATCGTCTTTTCTGAAGGGCGTGTTCATGCGGTATCCCTTCCGTAGAGGGCCGCCTAGCCATGCGCCCCTACGTTAAGATTTGTGTTGCGGATTCTATGAATCAATAGGTTAACGAATTCATTCAGCCGAATTCCCAAACTCAGCGTTTTTCGAACTTTTCGGCGAAAACAGCCTTAATCGAGCCTCTGTTTTGTCGCCAGCGCCCGATTGGCCCGGGAATCGGGCGTCCGGCCCAGTAATTTGGCGATGAACTGACCGGTTTCCACCAGGGCGCCAAGATCGACACCCGTTTCGATGCCCATACCGTCGAGCATGTACAAAACATCCTCGGTCGCCACATTGCCGGTTGCCCCGGCGGCGAAGGGGCAGCCCCCAAGTCCGGCGACAGCACTATCGACGACCGAGATTCCGGTCTCGAGTACGGCCAGGATATTGGCCAGCGCCTGACCGTAGGTGTCGTGAAAATGGACCGCGATGGCGTCCAACGGTATGTGCATGGCTACCGCTTCCACCAGAAGGCGGGCTTTTGCCGGCGTGCCGATCCCGATGGTGTCGCCCAGGGAAATTTCGTAGCAGCCCAAGGCGGTCAGTTGCGCCGCAAGGGCGGTAACCTGGCTGATCTCGATGTCTCCGTCATAGGGACAGCCGAGCACACAGGATATATAACCCCGCACCCGCATTTGGGCCTTCAGAGCCGCCTCGCAAACCGGCTGGATCCGCGTCAGACTTTCGGCGATGGAACAGTTGGTATTTTTTTGCGAAAAGCTTTCCGACGCGGCGATAAAAACCGCGATCTCGGTGACGCCCGCCGTCTTGGCCGCTTCAAACCCCTTCATGTTGGGCACCAGGACCGGATAGCGGACACCCTGTCTGTGCTGAATTCGCGCCAGAACCTGGTCCGTATGGGCCATCTGCGGCACCAGATTCGGGTTGACGAAACTGCCCACTTCAATGGCGCTCAGACCGGTGGCGGATAACCGGTCGATCAGGGCGATCCGGTCGGCGACCGCCACCGCCACGGGTTCGTTTTGCAGCCCGTCACGGGGGCCGACCTCAACCAGCTTTACGGATGTCGGCAGGCCCACGATCCACCCCTAATCCGTCGGCCAGTCAGGTTTGCGCCGTTCGAGAAAGGCGGCGATGCCCTCCCGTCCCTCGGCACTGGCCCGCGCCCCGGCGATGCGGCGCGCGGTTTCCAGTCGAAGCTCGGCATCGATCGGTTTGCCGGCCACATGGGCAATCAAATTTTTCGCCTTGGCGATCGCGGCAGGTCCGGCTGCCAGGAGATAGTCGGTCAGACGATCGCCGGCCGCCGCCAGATCGTCGGCCGGCACCACCTCGTGGACCAGACCCAGCCGGTGGGCTTCAGTGGCATCGAACCGTTCGGCGGTGAGAAAATAGCGGCGCGCGGCGCGTGATCCCATGGCCGCCAGCACATAGGGCGAAATGACCGAGGGGATGAGCCCGAGCTTGACCTCGGACAGGCAGAACACCGAATTGTCGGCGGCGACGGCCATATCGCAGGCGGCAACCAGCCCGACCCCGCCGCCATAGGCGCCGCCCTGGACCAGCGCCACCGTCGGCTTCGGCATCGTGTTGAGTTTGGACAGCATTTCGGCCAGCACCAGGGCGTCCGCTTCGTTTTCGGCGACGCTGTAGGTGGCGGTGCGTTTGATCCAGCCAAGATCGCCGCCGGCGGAGAAACTTTTGCCGTTGGCCGCCAGAACCACGACCCGCACCGCCGGATCAGCCGCGACCCGGTCGAGAATATGGGCAAGCTCGGCGATAACCGCATCGTCGAAAGCGTTGTGGCGATCGGGACGATTGAGCGTGATGCGGCCAATGCCGCCGCCGATCTTCAGCACAACAGTCGATTCTGGTGGCGTCGTCATCGTTCCCGCCTACATTCGAAAGACGCCGAACCGGGTCTCTTCGATCGGCGTATTGAGAGACGCCTTCAACGCCTGCCCAAGGACCCGGCGCGTGCTTGCGGGCTCGATGATCCCATCGTCCCACAGCCGCGCGGTGCCATAATACGGATGCCCCTGTTCGTCATAGCGCGCCAGAATGGGCTCCTTGAAAGCCGCCTCGTCTTCGCCGCTCCACTGTTTCCCCTGGGCCTCGAGGGAATCGCGCTGCACCGTCGCCAGAACGCCGGCCGCCTGGGCGCCGCCCATGACCGAAACGCGCGCGTTGGGCCAAGTGAAGAGGAAGCGCCCGCCATAGGCGCGGCCGCACATGGCGTAATTGCCGGCGCCGAAACTGCCGCCGATAATCACGGTCAGCTTGGGCACATTGGCACAGGCCACTGCCATGACCATCTTGGCGCCGTCCTTGGCGATGCCGCCGGCTTCGTAGCGCTGTCCGACCATGAAGCCGGTGATGTTCTGCAGGAAGATCAGGGGAATGCGGCGCTGGCAGCACAGCTCTACGAAATGCGTGCCTTTCAGGGCCGATTCGGAAAACAGGATGCCGTTATTGGCGATGATCCCGACCTGGTGCCCGTAAAGCCTGGCAAAGCCGCACACCAGTGTGGTGCCATAGCGCTTCTTGAATTCCTCGAAATCGCTGTCATCGACGATGCGGGCGATGATTTCATGAATCTCGACCGGTTGACGGCTGTCGGTCGGCACCAGCCCGCCGATTTCCGCCGGATCGTAGCGCGGTTCCAGCGCGTCGGTGGCAGGCTGGTTCACGGCGCCGTCATGGGGCAGGGAGGCGACGATACGGCGCATCATGGCGAGCGCATCGTCGTCGCTTTCCGCCATATGATCGGCGACGCCGGAGATGCGCGTATGAACATCCGCCCCGCCCAGCGCCTCGGCGCTGACCACCTCGCCGGTGGCGGCTTTGACCAGGGGAGGACCGCCGAGAAAAATGGTGCCCTGATCGCGCACGATGATGCATTCGTCGGACATGGCGGGCACATAGGCGCCGCCCGCCGTGCACGATCCCAGCACCGCGGCGATCTGTGAAATCCCCGCCGCCGACAGGTGCGCCTGATTATAGAAGATGCGGCCGAAATGCTCGCGGTCGGGAAACACCTGGTCCTGGAGCGGCAGGAAGGCGCCGCCCGAATCCACCAGATAGAGACAGGGCAGCCGGTTTTCCAGCGCCACCTCCTGCGCCCGCAAATGCTTTTTCACCGTCAGCGGATAGTAGGTGCCGCCCTTGACCGTGGCGTCATTGGCTATCACCACGCAGTCGCGGCCGGCGACCCGCCCGACGCCCGTCAGAATGCCGGCGGCCGGCACCGGATCGTCATAGACCCCGTCCGCAGCCAGCGGCGACAGTTCGAGGAACGGTGTGTCGGGATCGATCAATCGCGCGATACGGTCGCGAGGCAGAAGCTTGCCTCGCTTAACATGCCGCTCGCGCGATGTTTCAGTGCCGCCCTCGGCCGCCACGGCCATGCGGGCGCGCAGATCGTCCAGCAGTAGCTGCATGGCCTCGGTGCTGCGCTTGAAGCGCTCGCTTTCGGTATCGATAAGGGATTTGAAAACGGGCATGGACGATTACTCTACTCTTTCGACGGCGATGGCGGTCGCCTCGCCACCGCCGATACAGAGCGACGCCACGCCGCGACGCAGGGCATATTTTTCGAGCGCCGCCAGCAGGGTCACGATGATGCGCGCGCCCGAGCAGCCGATGGGATGGCCCAGCGCACAGGCCCCGCCATGCACATTGACCTTGTCATGGGGAATATCAAGATCGCGCATCGCCGCCATGGTGACCACGGCAAACGCCTCGTTGATTTCATAAAGATCGACGCTGTCCGATGACCAGCCCAACTTCTCATGAAGCTTTCGGATGGCGCCGATGGGGGCGGTGGTGAATTGGGCCGGCGCATCGGCATAGGAAGCCTGACCAATGATCGCCGCCAGGGGACGTAGCCCACGTCGTTCCGCCTCGGACCGGCGCATCAGTACCAGCGCCGCGCCGCCATCGGAGATGGAGCTGGCATTGGCCGCCGTGATGGTACCGTCTTTCCGGAAGGCCGGTTTCAGGTGCGGTATTTTGTCGGGCTGTGCCGTTTCCGGTCCCTCATCGGAAATCACCATGATGGGCTCGCCCCGGCCCTTCACGGTGCAGGGCGTGATCTCCGCCTTAAAGCTGCCGTCGCCGGCAGCCCGGCTTGCGCGGGCCAGCGATTCAAGCGCGAACCCATCCTGCGCCTCACGGGTAAACTGGTAGGCGGCCGCCGTATCCTCGGCAAACGCCCCCATCAGCTTGCCCGGGTCATAGGCATCTTCCAGCCCGTCGACGAACATGTGATCGAGCACTTTCCCGTGGCCCAGCCGGTATCCCTGCCGCGCGCGGTCGAGCAGATAGGGCGCCCGCGACATGCTTTCCATGCCGCCTGCAACCACTACGTTCGCGGATCCGGCGACGATGGCATCATGGGCCAGCATCACCGCCTTCATCCCCGATCCGCACACCTTGCTGATCGTGGTGCAGGGAACCGAGTTTGGCAGTCCTGCGCCGAGCGATGCCTGACGGGCCGGCGCCTGGCCGACACCGGCGGGCAGCACGCAGCCCATGAAAACCTCGTCGATGGAATCGGGTTTCAGCCCGGCATGGTCAAGCGCACCGCCGATTGCCGTCGCCCCCAGATCGGGCGCCGGCAGGGACGAAAGCGCGCCCTGGAAAGCGCCCATGGGCGTGCGCCGCGCGCCGACGATGACAACGGGATCTTTGGCGGGATCAGCAGAGCTCATGGTTAGCCTTCCTTGAACAGTTCGCGGCCGATGAGCATGCGGCGGATTTCCGATGTGCCGGCGCCGATCTCGTAAAGCTTTGCGTCGCGCAGCAACCGTCCCACCGGGAATTCGTTGGTATAGCCGTTGCCACCCAGCGACTGGATGGCCTGCAGCGCCATTTGCGTCGCGCATTCCGCCGAATACAGAATGGCGCTGGCCGCATCCTTGCGGGTGGCCCGGCCCTCATCGCACGCCCGGGCGACGGCGTAGACATAGGCGCGGCTGGAATTCAGCATGGTGTACATATCGGCCATTTTGCCCTGCATCAGCTCGAATTCGCCGATCGGCTGATCGAACTGGGTGCGTTCCCGCACGTAGGGCAGCGTCGCATCGAGACAGGCCTGCATGATGCCGATGGGCCCCCCGGCCAGCACGATACGTTCCACATCAAGCCCGCTCATCAGGATAGCGACACCGGCGCCTTCGTCACCCAGTACATTGGCGGCCGGGACCCGGCAGTCCTCGAAGATCAACTCGCAGGTGTTGGAGCCGCGCATACCGAGCTTGTCGAGCTTCTGCGCCGTGGAAAAACCGGCAAAGCCCTGTTCCACCAGAAACGCCGTCACATGGCGGCGGCCCTCCACCGGACCGGTCTTGGCATAGACCACCAGCACATGGGCATCGGGCCCATTGGTGATCCACATCTTGTTGCCGTTGAGAACGTACTGATCGCCGTCCTTTACCGCCCGCGTGCGCATGGACAAAACATCGGAGCCCGCCCCGGTCTCGCTCATGGCCAGCGCACCGATGCTGTCGCCGCTCACCAGCCCCGGCAGGTAGCGCTGTTTCTGCGCGTCCGAGCCATAGCGCACGATCTGGTTCATGCACAGGCTGGTATGGGCGCCATAGCTCAGCCCCACCGACGCCGACGCCCGGCTAACCTCCTCCATGGCGATGGTGAGCGCCAGATACCCCATGTCAGTGCCGCCGTATTCCTCGGCAACCGTGATGCCCAGCGCCCCCAGATCGCCGAGCTTTTTCCATAAATCGGCGGGGAATTCATTGTCCCGGTCGATGGCAGCCGCGCGCGGCGCTATCTCGTCGGCCGCGAAGGACCGGACGGAGTCGCGCAGCATATCGATCGTTTCGCCAAGGCCGAAATCCATGGCGTCAACCCTTCCGGCAGTTAAAACACGCGTATCATAGGCGAAATTATGGTTAGCAAAGTACTAACATGGGGCGCGCTTCGAAGAACCCGCCAAATTGCATCCCGCCCTGCTTCGGGT
>JAQBTY010000101.1 GCA_027624735.1 Pseudomonadota bacterium
AATCATACAGAATCTCAACAGGTTAATCCATGCTCACCAACCATTAAACGCCGCACCGTGAATAATTCAGGCTAGTGAACTTTCACTTGAGTTCACGGTCGTGGTTGGAAATTCGGCCAAAAATTTTGCTCTTTGTTGAACGGATACATAGCCGGAAATAGTGCGATAAACGGAATGTCCTAGTACCGCAACGACCACCATGAGCAGCAAATAGCCGAACTTTGAACCGCTTGACGAACGCCGGACCATGCGAATGCCGACCAAAGTCAATAAAAGTAAGCCACTCGGGATAAGAGCTAAATGCAGGAAGAACCCTCTGTGCCGAATAAAGCGCCGATAAAAGAGAGTCCAGGCGCCATGAACGTTATTGCAGTGTATAACGCGCAGGCTCCAAAGATTCCGCCGACAATTCTTATCGAGATTTTGAGCACAACATTGCGATTGTCGTCCGCGTGATTTTCTGCCATGACCAAATTCAATCCAACTAAGATTGCAGAACAGCGTTTTTAAATGAGCAGTTGAATTAAATATATCCGCTGCCCAATTAAATTTAATTCTCTAAAAATTGAAAAAACGCACACTGGCCTGCAAAACGGACGGAGTGCTTAATCTGCACGTTAGCCAAAGAAAAATTAGTACAGGGGGATTCCGCTCGCTATGGACCTAAAAAGGCCATAGCAAGCTAATCTGGAGAATCCAAGTGATAGACATTCCTCTAATTCCACTATTCCTCGCCGGCCAGCGAGAGGAGCGTCGCGTTGCCGCCGACGGCGGACGTGTTGACGGAGAGCGCGCGTTCGACGGCGAAGCGGTGAAGATAGTGGGGGCCGCCGGCTTTGGGGCCGGTGCCGGAGATGCCTTCGCCGCCAAAGGGCTGCACGCCCACGACGGCGCCGACCATCGAGCGGTTGACGTAGGTGTTGCCGACCCGAAGCCGTGAACAGACATGCTGGATTGTTTCATCGATGCGGCTGTGGATGCCGGCGGTCAGGCCGTAGCCGGTGCCGTTGATGGCATCGATTACCGCATCGAGTTTCGATGCCTTGTAGCGGATGACATGGAGGATAGGGCCAAAGACCTCCCGCTCCAACAGGCCCAGATGATCGATTTCAAAAGCAACGGGGGCGAAGAAGCTGCCGTTTGCCGTATCCGGATCAAGGGTGCAGCGATAGATCAGCTTTCCGATCTCGGCCATCCTGTCCGCGTGCACCCGCAGGACGGCACAGGCATCGCCGTCGATGACCGGGCCGATATCGGTACTAAGCAGCGCGGGATCGCCGATAACCAGTTCCTGCATGGCGCCCGACAGCATGGTGACGATGCGGTCGGCGGTTTCTTCCTGGAGGAACAGCACCCGCAGTGCCGAACAGCGCTGGCCCGCGCTCAGGAAGGCAGACGCGATAACGTCCTTCACCACCTGCTCGGGCAACGCGCTTGAATCCACGATCATGGCGTTCTGGCCGCCGGTCTCGGCAATCAGCGGTACGATCGGGCCGGGCCGGGCGGCAAGCGCGCCGTTGATGACCCGCGCGATCTCGGTCGAGCCGGTAAAGGCAACGCCCGATATGCGCGGGTCGGCAACCAGCGCACCGCCGATGGTCGCGCCATCGCCGGGCAGGCAATGGAGAACTTCCGGCGGAACCCCTGCTTCATGGAACAGGCGGATGATTGCGGCAGCGGCCAGCGGGGTTTGCTCGGCGGGCTTCGCAACCACCCCATTGCCGGCCGCAAGGGCCGCTGCGATCTGACCGGTGAATATGGCGATGGGGAAATTCCACGGGCTGATGCAGGCGATCACGCCGCGCCCGTGCTGTTCCAGACTATTCGCTTCGCCCGTGGGTCCGGGAAGCGCGCAGCGTTCGAAATCGCGCCGCGCACCGGTCGCATAATAGCGGCAGAAATCCACCGCCTCGCGCACTTCTGCCACCGCGTCCGGCAGGGTCTTGCCCCCTTCGCGCACCGCGATCGCCATCAGCTCCGGCATCGCGTGTTCCATCAAATCAGCCGTCCGGTCAAGAATCGCCGCACGCGCCGTGCCGCCCCGCCGGTCCCAGCCGGATGACGCGGCCGTGGCGGAATTGAGCGCCGTATCGACGTCGCCCGGCGTCGCCTCAACGACAGCGCCAATAACGCGGCGCCGATCCGCCGGATCGAAGACCTCACGCCCCTGCCCCACGGGACCATTACCGTCAATCTGCGGCCACGCCCGCCGGCCGCCGGACATGGCCCGCTCCATGGCCGCGCCAAGCGATGCAAGCGACAGCGGATCGGACAGGTCAATCCCGGCAGCCGACTGCCGGGCCCCGTCAAATATATCGGTCGGCAACGGTATCCTGGGGTGGGGCTTCTCCTTGAGAGAAACGGTTTTAGCGACTGGATCGGCGATGACGTCATTTATGGTTTGACCGCTGTCGGCCAGACGGTTCACGAACGACGTGTTGGCGCCGTTTTCCAGCAAACGCCGAACCAGATAGGGCAACAGCTCTTCGTGACTGCCGACAGGAGCATAGACCCGGCAATCAACCGGTTCGGCAACGTCTTCACCCACCATCTGACCATAAAGCGCCTCGCCCATACCATGCAGGCGCTGAAACTCGAAATCGGCGGATTTGGGAGCCAAGGTCCGAACGGCGGCAACGGTATGAGCGTTATGGGTCGCGAATTGCGGATATAAATAGTGTCCGTTGGCAAACAGCGCCCGCGCGCAGGCAATGTAGGAAACGTCGGTCGATGCCTTCCGCGTATAGACCGGATAGGATTCAAGCCCAAGCTCCTGCGCCCGTTTGATCTCGCTATCCCAATAGGCGCCCTTTACAAGACGGACATTGATCCGCCAGCCTGATTTTTGCGCCAGCGCGGCGACCCAATCGATCACGCCCAGCGCGCGTTTCTGATAGGCCTGCACCGCGAGGCCGAACCCCTGCCAGGGGGTCGCCCCCATCCGATAGACAACCGCTTCGATGACATCGAGGGACAGATCAAGCCGCTCCGCCTCTTCCGCGTCGATCGTCAGACCGATCCCGGCATCACGGGCAAGCTCGACCAGGCCAATCAGACGCGGCACAAGCTCGCGCAGGACACGGTCGCGTTGCGCGTAGCCATAGCGCGGGTGAAGCGCCGACAGCTTTATGGAGATGCCGGGCGCCGCATAGGGGCCTTTGCCGCCCGCCGCTTTACCGACCGTCTTAATCGCCGCGGCATAGGCATCGACGTACCGTTCGGCGTCTTTTTGCGTAAGGGCCGCCTCACCCAGCATGTCGAAGGAATAACGGTAGGCCTTGTTGCGCCCGGTTCCCGCGCGCTTGAGGGCTTCGTTGATGGTCCGCCCCATGACGAATTGACGGCCGAGAATACGGATTGCCTGGACGATCGCCGCCCGAATAACCGGCTCCCCTGTCCGGGACACCAGCCGGCCAAGGAAACTCGGGATATCCTGCACATCCGCGTCGAGCCGCACAATCTGTCCGGTGAGCAGCAATCCAAGCGTCGAGGCGTTGACCAGAATGCTATTGCTGTGGCCGAAATGACTTTCCCAATCGGCGTTCGCCAGCTTGTCGCGGATCATTCGATCGCGCGTTTCGTCATCGGGAATACGCAGAAGCGCTTCGGCCAGGCACATCAGAATAACGCCCTCCTGGCTCGATAGCGCGTATTCACTGAGAAAGGCGTCAAGGCCGCCGATGTCGGCGCTGCGCTTCCGCGCCTCGACGACCAGCCGCCGCGCCCGACGGAAAATGTTTGTTGCTTCGACGTTGCCGAGAGGCACCCGTTTCAACAGCGTTTCAACGGCGGCGGTTTCATCGAGGCGATAGCTGTCAGCTATCTTGAGGCGAAGCGTATCCTCGGATGCGGCCATGCCGACAAACTGTCGTCGTGAATGACCTGATGCGTGCGTGTCCATCGCCTATAGCAGCCCCAGCGCGCGAAGTTCCGCTTCCATCTCGTCAGGCATGGACGTTCTGGCAGCGGATTGACGCGACAGGTCCCTGGGCGCGGCCGGAGCCTCCATATAACGCCATCCCTGAATGGGTCGGTGCGGCACCAACTCCGTCCGTACCAGATTTGGGTCGAGGATAAGGGCGCAGCGCGGGCGCCCGTTCCGTCCCATGGCTTCACCGAATCCGGTGACTGGCTGGCGTGCTCTGATATATCCCTTGATGATCCAATAGATCGATCCGGCATCGAGCACTTCCTCGGCGCGACGCGGCGTGTTCCGCGTCAAATGGCGCAGAACGCCGGCGCCACCCGCATCCTGCGCCTGACGCAGGCGTTCGGACTGCACATCGACCAAATGATCAACACTTTCAATGCCGACTGCCATTTTAACCAGATGCACCGTCATTATTGCCGCGGATCACCACCACATACTCTGTCCATGAATCAAATATGGGCCGGATCGACACCTCAATCCAGCCCATCATGCATAGTGTGCTAAATACGGCCAATTCAGGCTCCCGCGGCTTTCGCCAATCCACGCAACTCTTCGACCATGCGCTGGCCAAGAGACCCACCGTCGCCCGAGACATCGTGTTCGACGATGATGGTCAGAGCGTCGACATGGGCCTTCACGGCACGCCAGGTGCCGTCATCCGGAGAGCGTGTTCGCTGAAGAATTCCGCAAGCCAATGAACAGATATTGCTCACCAGACTGAAATTATGTTCTTCGCCCTGCACTTTCGAATTGTGGAGCAAGGCATAAACCCGATCGATCATAGCCTGTTCAACAGTCGGCGCGGCGACAACCGAATCGATCGCTCTCCGCAGCGACAGAAGGTCCTTGCGCAATTGATCGGGTAAATTTGACATTTCAAAGCTCATACAAGGGATAAAAATCAGGTCGCTATTTACGCGCAGCCGCATTCACTTTTTCGATAAGCTTCATCAAACCGACCAACAAGGCCCGGCCGGTATTGCCGCCATCATCCCGAATGGATTCCACGTAGATGGCGCGGAGCGCCGACACATGCGAGGCCACGACGTCAATATCCAGTCGTGTTAGATCAGGCCGGCTGCTCAAAAAATCGTTAAGAGACCCTGCGACCTCGCTCATCATCAAAAAACCGAAACTTCCGCCTGACCCTTTTAGGTCGAGGGAGATCCGGTAAAGATCTTTGACGATCGGCCCCTGGTCGTCCTTGCCCGACTGCAAATCAGCCAAGCTGGCTTCCAACGCGCCCAAATCTTCATCGGCCCATTCGGTGTATTCACTTTGGATCTGCTTGACTACTTTTTCCGCGTGCTGAAGAAGGCCTAGATCCAGTTTCCCCTTGCCGGTCCCTATCTTGGCTTTGCGGAGACCATTCGGCGGCTTTATGATCTGTGAATCGGACATTATTAATTCCTCATGTGCTGGATCAGCCCTTGCCGCCGATCAGGTTTTTTATGTCGTCCTCGGACAATCCCGTGGCCCTGGATTCCTCATTTGCGTCCTTCCGCCGTTCATGCAGGCCACGCGGCGGGCCAATATTTTGCCGACGCCGATCGGGCCCAAAGTAATTCTTGGTCCTGATAAAGGGGCGCGGGTTTTCGATAATGGCGGCAAATCGTTGATAAAGAGCTTTCGCTGAAATGGGTTTGGCCAGAAATTCATTTACACCGGCGTCCCGGGCCTCGGTCACCCGGCGATATTCGGTATAGCCGGACAACATAATGATCGGCACATACGGGTTGGGGCTGTCTTTCGCGGTCCTCACCAGCCGCACGAAATCCAGCCCATCAAGTGGCTCCATATGCCAGTCGACAATAATTATGTCGGCATTAAAATGTAGCATTTCCTTAAAGGCCTGCGCGGCATCGCCGGCCTGGCAGACATGTTTGACGCCCAGCGCGTGTAGGATCGACTCGACGAGCAGACGCATATGCCGGTTGTCATCGAGGACCAGAACATTAATGTTTTCCAATACATAGCGCGAATTAGCGTCTGACATCGCGGCCTGATCCGAAATGCATTGCGGGTTTTTACTCGTTCTCTGTTACGGTAGAACGCTCTGACAAACGCGTACATCAGAGGTTTTCACGCAGAACCCGCATTTCAGCGTGGAAGCGTTTAAACATTCTTAAACGATCTCCCCAAGGGCCGGAAAATCAGGGGATATACCCTAAATAACGCCACCAGCCATATTGTAGCGGCACCATAATGAGCCAGCCAAATACGGCGAAAGGAACCAGTAGCCTGACAAATAGGCGGACCGGCAGGTCGGATATTGCCCGAGTAGCGACCAGGGGCGGCGCCTGGTAGGGGAACATCAACAGGCCCCAGGCCGGCACCTGAGTCATGAGAACGGTCAGGACCGGCCATCCTGTCGCCTGGGAGAGTGTATCGGCAAAGGGCGTCATGATCGCCGGCTGCCCAGGCAAGGTCGTTATCAGTTCAAGGACGGTACCAAGGCCGACCAGAGAAGCGAACGTCGCCAGCCCGGATCCGGAACCGAGTGGCAGGAAGCCGATCAGCTCCTGCCCAAGCGACGCTCCCACTCCCGTATGGGCCACAACCGCTCCTAATCCCACAACCCCCGCCAGAAACAGAACCGTGCCGAAATTCACTTTCTGGAGAAGCGGTCCTCTGGGAATAATGCCCGACGCTGGCAGAGCACAAACGATGCCGCCACCCAGGGCGACCCAAGCGGGTGAAACCCCGTGAAAAGTGTCAGTCGCCCAGAGCGCCAGGCAGGAAATCAGGATAATCAGCATACGCGCTTCACCGGCGGCGAATGGCTTGGCCATATCCCTATTTCACTGAGCCGTAATTTTTGCGGGGAAAAGCAGTACAATAAACACGGGAAGCGCTAAAACGCTGACCAGCCCGAGAACCGGCAGATGAAGCAACAAATACTGGCCATAGGAAAGCTGGATGCCGTGAATGGCTTCAACCGCCCCGGCAAAAACCAGGTTGGGGACGGATGCCGGCAAAATTGCGAATGTCGGCGTCAGCGATCCCATCGCGACGGCCAAGACAAGGCCAGCGCGTCCCTTCGAGTTTTTGTCAAATCCAAGGCGCGTCGCCAGGGCCAGGACAATGGGCAGCATGATCGTCACCCGCCCGACCGATGACGGCATCAGGAAGGCCAGCAAAAACATGATCAGAACACTGCCGGCGATCAGCTGAAAATAACTGGCGGCGAAATATTTCTCCAGGGAACCAGCGATACGGTCCGCAAGCCCCGTGGCCTCCATCCCCTGACCGATGATCATGCCGCCGAAAACCAACCAGACCGAGCCGGAGAAAAAACCGGAGAACACGACGTTCGGCGGCGCGATGGCAAGGACCACGCATAAAAAGAAAAAAATCAGCGCTGTCAGATACTCGTCCAAAACCGCGGTGGACAACAGGCCGATTGTTAAAATGATAACGGCGATTACACGCAGGCTACCTGGCGCCCACCCTGCGGGCACCGGCAACCAGAAAACGAATAAAGCCGCCAGCGCTGCCACCAAGGCAACGGCCTTCGATGCCGTCATGTCAGGTCCGGCCTTCAGAACGTCGCGTCATACAAGAAAACCCGCGGCCAACCCGAGAAATGCGGAAAAGGCGACGACATCGGTGATGGTTGTCAGAATGACGCCAGAGGCGATGGCCGGGTCGACGCCGGTACGCGACAGTCCGAGCGGTATCATCATGCCGGCGAGCGCGGCGATAACGAGCGTAATGACCATGGCAACCGCCATGACCGCGCCGATGGACCAGCTGCCCGACCAAAACCACGCCACCAGACCGATCAGCAAGGCGAAGAGCAACCCGTTGTAGACACCAACGAGCGCCTCCTTGCCAAGAACCCGCATGGCGTTGGCGCCGGTCAGTTCCCGCGTCGCCAGCGCGCGAACCGCAACGGTCATGGTCTGGGTTCCCGCGTTGCGGCCCATCGAGGCAACGATCGGCATTAAGATGGCCAACATGACTATCTGTTCGAGGGTTCCCTCGAAAAAGCCGATCACGATTGACGCGAGAATTGCCGTGATCAGATTGAGAAACAACCACGAAAAACGCGAGCGCCCTGTCTCCATAGCCGCGGAATATAAATCATCCGTTTTGACACCGCCAAGACGCATGATGTCTTCTTCCGCTTCTTCGTGAATGACGTCCAACACGTCATCAACGGTGATCGTGCCAATCAGTCGCCCGGCATCGTCGACAACGGGGGCGGAGACCAAATCCTGCTGTCCAAACAGAAAGGCCACTTCTTCCTGATCCATGGTGGCCGGTACCGTGACGAGATCGGGTTCGGCGATATCGAGGATCTTGACCGGCCGCTTGTTGCGAAGCACATGGCTTACCGCGACCGAGCCGACCGCCCGGTGCCGCGGGTCGACGACAAAAATGTCGTAAAAATCATTGGGCAGATTGTCTGCTTCGCGCAGATAATCGATCGTTTCGCCGACACTCCAGAATGCCGGCACCGCAACGAAATCACGCTGCATGAGGCGACCGGCGCTATCTTCGGGGAAGGCAAGCCCTTCCCGCAGGGTGGCCCGCAGCGCCGATGGGATAGCCTGAAATATCTGCCGTTGCTGGTCTTCCTGAAGCGACGAAATCAGCTCGAGGGCATCGTCGGTTTCAAGGCGCGCGATGGTCCGGGCCAACGCTCTTGTACCCAGCTGCTCCGCCACGTCATCACGGACATCGTCCTCTAGTTCGGTCAAAATCTCCGGATCGAAATCCGGGCGCAAATAATCAACCAGGCGTCCACGCAACTCCGGTCTGAGAAGCTGCAGCAAATCTGCCAGTTCCGGCGCCCGCAACGGTTCGACAAGAAGGCGCGATTCGAACCGGTGTTCGTCATCAAGCGCTTCTGTTACGGAAGAAACAACGTCATCGCTCAGGCCGAGTATTTCCTCCGCCTGGACCGGCACATCTTCACTGGCGGTTTCTTGATCAGCCATGACGCACCTCCGCTGCTCGCGGATCGCCCCGCGCCGCTAGAACAACAAATTCGCGCGAAAAACGAGACAGAAAAGTTCGGGCCCGCGCGGTAAAGCTGCGGGCCCTTTTGATGGTGCGGTCGAGAAGACTCGAACTTCCACGGGATTTCTCCCACAGCGACCTCAACGCTGCGCGTCTACCAGTTCCGCCACGACCGCATTATCAATAGTATGTGCTTGTATACTAGCCCGTATGTCTGCGCTGGGAGATAGCAAATTGCCATGGTAATCGCAAGGCCAATGGCCCTGGAAACCAATAACAATGTGGAATGGCACGAAGATCTGCGCCGCCCGATCGATTATTTAACGGCCGTCGACTACATGGAACGGCGTGTAACCGCCATTCACGACGAATCGGCCCCGGAAATCATCCGCCTGTTGGAACATCCGCCGCTCTATAGCGCCGGAACATCCGCTAGGTCAGAAGATCTGCTTGATCCAGACCGGTTTCCTGTATTTCGAACAGGGAGGGGTGGCCAGTATACATACCATGGCCCCGGTCAACTGGTCGGCTACGTGATGATGGATTTAGGCAACCGAAACCGCGATGTCAGGCAGTTCGTCCGTGACCTCGAATCATGGCTTATCGAAACCCTCGCAAAATTCGGCGTAACAGGCGAACGGCGGGAGGGACGTGTCGGTATCTGGGTGGATTTAGGCCCTTCGCACAAAGGAAAACATCGTGACGTCAAAATCGGCGCCATTGGCGTCCGGGTCAGACGCTGGGTGAGTTACCACGGTGTTTCCCTCAACGTCGAACCTGATCTCGACCATTTTTCCGGCATCGTCCCGTGTGGCATCAACGAACACGGCGTAACGTCGCTTGCCGACCTCGGCATCACCGTCACCACGGCTGAGGTCGCCGCAGCAATGCGCGGCGCATACGAGCAGGTATTCAACCGGGTGACTGTCAGCGTTCAATCAGCCGGATTTAATATCAAGGGACGTTGATATTAATCCCGAACGCCGTCATCCGACTCAATCCGCCTGCGATAACGCCATAAAGGACCCGGCACAGGCAATGGTACGGTGAACGCTGGCGCGCTGAGCCGCGGCATCAGGATCTTCACCCCACCGGGCGCTCTGGTATTGCTCGTCCAACTGCGAGAGCGAACAGGTTTCGTCGGCGTCCAGCCTGCGATGCAAGAGCGCGAGGCCAAGGATAACCGAGCCGCTGGCCGCCGTGCCCGCCGCTAGTCCTGTCAATGTGAAATCATCCAGACGGGCAACGACGGTATAGATGGCAAGCAAAGATTGCTCTGACTGCTCAATTGGCGTCAGGTCGGTTGTCACCGCCAGTCTGGCGCCAAATTCGGACTCGCTCCAGTCGAGCAAAGGTTGCCAGTTGGCCGCCTGCCGTTCCGCCAGATCGCGGGGTATCGCGGTCCGAAAACACAGCAGATCCGTCCGGGCATAAACCGCTACCTGCTCTATCATCCTGATACGATGCGGTCGGGTCTGGTCAATCGCGGTGTTGGCCAGCTGGGTCAAGGGCATGTCGAGCGGCTGGATTTCTTCGGATTGATCACGCCATTCGTCGGCGATTGCCTCTGCCAGAATCATGGTAGGAAGTTTCAGCATCTGACGGGACGGCGTACGAATTTTCTTGCCACCAAGGGTGATAAAACAGCTCTTACCCTCTTGAAATATCTGGACGTCTTTGTAAAACCGTTTCACCGGCTAAACAGGCTCTTCAGACTATCACCGATACTCTCCAACATGGTTTCCCCATCCTTTTTTGAGCTTTTTGATCGGGTCTTCTTTTTGGCCGGCGATACCGAATTTTTTATCTCG
Source organism: Pseudomonadota bacterium (assembly GCA_027624735.1). Taxonomy (GTDB): domain Bacteria; phylum Pseudomonadota; class Alphaproteobacteria; order MPNO01; family UBA2964; genus JAQBTY01. Next base: position 10,711 of record JAQBTY010000101.1, read on the forward strand.
GTTACCGCCGCCAAACAAGGACTGCCTTCTTTAGTCCCCGACAATCGGGAAACAATACTGCCGATAATCTCACTCACTAATCCATTGGCCAAAATTCCACCGGTTGCGAAGCCGAGTGCATTTTTGGCGACGCCGGCGGGATCGGCGTAGACTTCGGGTGCTGACAATTTGCCGTCAATCTTGATCGGGACCAGGAGGTTCACCAAGCTTGCCTCCTTTGCCTTCGGACTGATCGTAAAATCGATAATTTCCGTCGCAAGATTAATGCCACCCTCCCCCCTGACCAATAAGCGATCCGTATCGAGAAGAGTCACGTTGCTGACAAGCCGCCCTTTGTTGATGGCATATTGGCCAACAAGGCACTTTACGGGGATGCCCCTATCTCCTGAAGACCAGGGTAAAATCGCCGCCAATGTCTCTCCAGACAATCGGGTAAACCTTTTATTGTTTATGCGTCCCCCCATCATCATCGTAATAAAGTGTCCGTCTAACCTCGCCATGATCGATCGTATTGACGCCCCTTCTCCATACAGGGATGTATTGGCGTATATAAGACCCGTCGCAAGACCGGGATGACCGAGCCGTTTGACAAGTCTGGAGAGATCCAGATTTCTCACGTCCGCCTTGAACTTTAAGCGCGATCGCCGCCCCACGGGTGACAGATCAAGAATCAGCTTCAGATCACCACCTTCAAACTTGGCCCTGACAGGCCGCAAGATCAACCGGCCTTTACGAACAGCAGCGCTCAGCGAGACCTTCTCAAAGGCGTACTCTCCTAAGTGAATAAACTTTGCCTTCAGCGACAACTTTGCCGAAAATTGGTTCAGCCCGGAAAACGATATGGGGTCGGCGGAGAATAACCGCTCTGCCGGTTGCGTCCTGGCGGACCGATTACGTGCCTTGCTCGTCGATTTCTTCTCCTGAAAATCATCGGTGCGAAGAAGCGCGGATTGCAAATTTCCAACTATGAGAACAGGTGAGGCGTTGGCGTCAATATACGCATCGCCGCTGAGATCGGATTTCCCTATCTTGAGTTGGACCTGTTCCAGCCGCCAGCGGGATTTCGTCATTACTATGTTTGCGGCAATGTTATACGGCCCGATCGACGGCAACGTCGTTCCGGCCAGGCCAGACAGCGTCTTGATATCCTTGCCTGTAGCCGATAGTGAAATTTTTAAACCCGCACCGGTAATCGGTTCCTTTATCTGCCCCTTTACGTTGATCTGCGCGCCGCCGGCACTGAGGCTCAGGCGAACGGCCGTTGGCTTATTGGATGTCAAGGTGGCGAGGGAATTGATTTGTCCGGTCAGCTTGACAGGTTTGCCGTTGTAGCTTCCCTTAAGATTAAGCTTCAAGGACTCGCTGGCGGCTGCCGCGTCGGTGCGCAAGCGATCAATCTTCACTGTTCGTTCGGTGCCGGTTCTCCGGTCGCGCCACACCAGGACCGAATCTCTGATCTGTACCTTGTCAAAAGTAGGGAGAATCGGCAGCCCGGTCGTTTTCTGCTCGGATGGCAGCAAGACCCAGTTGCCCAGGCCGTCAGCACGCGTTTCCAGCAGGATATCCGCACCGGACAAGATAACCTGCTTGATCCGGATATCGCCAAATAAAAGAGGCAACAGTGCCAGTTCCGCGCGCAAACTTTTTATACGCATCATATCGGGGCGCGATCCCCACTTGGCGTTGGAAAACGTCACCCGATCCACAGCGACTGCCGGGCTCAACCCAAAGCTTAGCTTAAATTTCCCACCTATTTTAAGCCGTCGATCGGTCAAGGTGTGAACCAGATCGCTGATCTCGCCCTTATAGCTATTAAAATCGGTGGAATAGAAAACTGCACCGAGCGTGACGACGATTACGGCGATTACGGCAACTAGTGTTCCGCCCGAAACGAATGATTCCCATAAGGCGGATTTGATGCGAATCTGTGGGTATGGGCA
>JAQBTY010000102.1 GCA_027624735.1 Pseudomonadota bacterium
CCCGCCGCGCCCGACTACAACGGTCTGCTGGTCGCCGGTGACGAAATTTCGTGGCGGGAGATCGCCGACCTTCTGAGTCCCGCGGTGGCTGCGCTCGGCTGATGCGCCTAGGATGTGCTTTCTCCGAGCAGGGATGAAAAGGAAATCGATATGAGCAGCAAGGGCAAGGTCGCGTTCGTCGGACTGGGTGTCATGGGCTATCCCATGGCCGGTCATCTGGCAAAAAACGACTACCATGTAACGGTTTTCAACCGCACCACGGAAAAAGCCGATAAATGGGTGGCGGAATATGGCGGCGCCATGGCGGCATCGCCGGCGGGCGCCGCCGCGGATGCCGATTTCGTCTTTACCTGCGTCGGAAACGATGACGATCTGCGGTCCGTGGTGACCGGTGAGGACGGTGTCTTCGCGGGTATGCATGGGGATGCCTGCCTGATCGATCATACGACCACGTCGGCCATTGTCGCACGGGAGCTTTACGAGATCGCGGAAACCCGGGGGCTGGGATTTCTTGACGCGCCGGTCTCTGGCGGTCAGGCCGGCGCGGAAGGCGGCGCGCTTACCGTGATGGTCGGCGGCGACGCGGATTATTTCGACCGCGCAAAACCGGTGATGGATTGTTATGGCAAGGCGGTGACGCTGATGGGCGCTTCAGGGGCAGGTCAGCTCACCAAAATGGTCAACCAGATCTGCATCGCCGGTCTGGTCGAGGCCCTTGCCGAGGCGATGAATTTCGCGCAACGGGCGGGGCTCCATGGCGAGCAGGTTCTCGACGTGATTTCAAAGGGCGCGGCGCAAAGCTGGCAGATGGAAAATCGCGGCAGCACCATGCTGCAAGGCAAGTACGATTTCGGTTTCGCCGTCGACTGGATGCGCAAGGACCTCGGTATCTGCCTCGATGAAGCCGACCGCAACGGCGCCCGCCTGCCGGTTACCGCGATCGTGGATCAATTCTACAAGCATGTGCAGCAAAAGGGAGGCAAACGGTTCGACACGTCGAGCCTCATGTGGCTGCTGACGGAAAAGTAGGGTCTGAAGCATCTTCCACTCACGTGGATTCGCAGCAGCGCTCTCCCCCGCCCGGCCACCCCGAGGATACTGCCGCCGAATTCTCTGGGCGGTGGCCGAGCCGGTCGTTATAGGTTCGCCGGAACAATGTGCCGGGGAACTGCTTACGCTGACCGTCAGGCCGTCTTTGCCGCAATCGCCGCATCGATAAAATCGAGGATATAGGGGCCAAAATCTTCCGGCTTCCCGGCGGATAGGCTATCGACCGCCGATGCCGCCACGGAGTCGCCGATCACCGCGCGGCGCGCGGTTGCGAGCGCGCGCATGTATTCCAGGGAGAACTCGGGGTGCGGTTGTAATGTGAGGGTATGTTCGCCGAAGCGCAGGCCGGCATAGCGGCAAAAATTCGACGAGGCGATGATTTCCGCGCCAGGCGGTGGCACGACGATCTGGTCCTGGTGCCAGGCGAGCAGTGCGGCAGGCGTGTCCCGTCCCACGAAGCGGTAGCGTTCCATCCCGCAGGACCAGCCGCCGGAAAATTTTTCGACCTTGCCGCCCAGCGCCTCCGCAATGGCTTGATGTCCGAAACAGATGCCGACCAGCGGCACCCGCGCCTTATGCAAGTCGCGCAGGAAGGCTTCCAGTTTTGCAATCCAGGGGAAGCCGTCATACACGCCGCAGCGCGACCCCGTGACGACCCAGGCATCGGCAATGGACGGTTGCGCCGGAAAATCGTCGGCCAGCACCACGAAGGTTTCGAACATGACGTCCGGCCGGGCAAGCAGCCGCATGAACATCTCGTTGTAATCGCCATGCTCATCGCGGAGTTCGTCCGGCGAATGTCCGGTCTGCAATATCCCAATTTTCATAACCCTACCTTGTCGCGAAGGGCGTACCACCAGGATCCAAGGGTCGAATAGGGTACGCGAAGCAGCCGTCCCCCTGGAAACGGCACCCAGGGAAGCCCGGCGAATGCGTCGAAACGCGACAAATCGCCGTCGATCGCCTCGGCCAGAATACAGCCGAACAGATGCGAACCCGTCACGCCATGGCCGCTATACCCGTGTGCGAAATAGACGCCGTCGCCGAGCCGTCCAAGCTGGGGAACCCGTGTGAAGGAAAGAGCGAAATTACCGCTCCACGCATAGTCGATCCCGATACCCCGGAGCGACGGAAACACCTTTTCCAGGTTGGGACGGATTTTCGCGACGACGTCGGCGGGATCCGTCCCGCCATAAACGACACCGCCGCCGAAGATCATGCGCCGGTCCGCTGAAAGCCGGAAATAATCGAGTATGTACCGCGCGTCCTCGATGCACATATCCGTCGGGAGGAGCGGCGCCGCGCGTTCGGCGTCAAGCGGTTCGGTCGCGATCATCTGAGTCGATACCGGCATGACCCGCGCGGCAAGTTTCGGCACGGCCCGCCCGAGATAGGCATTGCCGCACAGCACGACCGTTTTCGCCGTAAGGGTTCCCGCAGCGGTTTTTACGGCGGTTTTTCCAGCGGACCGCTCGATCCCGGTCACCGGCGACAGTTCGTAAATCCGCCCGCCCAGCGATTCGAAGGCACGGGCTTCGCCGAGGGCGAGATTCAGGGGATGCATATGCCCGCCGGACCGGTCCAACATGCCGCCGGCATAGACGTCGCTGCCGACATGCCGGCGGATACCGTTCTGATCGAGCATGACGTGATCGTCCATTCCGTGCCGGCGCCACAGCGCCTGCTTCGCTTCCAGCGCGCGCATATGCCTGGCGGTGTAGGCGGCATAAATGTTGCCGGGCTTCAGGTCGCAGTCGATGCCGTATCGATCGATCAGACGATAGATGATCCGGGCGCCTTCCTGCAGGAGTCCGCCGACGAAGGCGCCCGTTTCCGAACCATACCGTCGCTCAATACTGTCCAGCCCGGCGTTGAGACCATTGACCACCTGGCCGCCATTGCGGCCCGACGCGCCCCATCCAACCCGTGCACCTTCGACGATGGTGACGCCATATCCCTTTTCGGCGAGGTGGATCGCCGTAGACAGGCCAGTATAGCCGGCGCCTACGACGCATATATCCGCGGTCGCCTCGCCGGTCAGGATCGCCGGTGTCCGGGCGGCGTTTGCCGAGGCCGCGTAGTAGCTTCCAGGATAGGAGCCGTCGCCCGCATAGGCGCGGGCCGTAGCGGTCATCATATGATCTCGAGATAGGCGGAGAATTCGAAGTCGGTTACGTTGGACGCAAAGCCTGATATTTCTTGGCGCTTACAGGCCACGAACATGGATCGCAGCGTTTCGTCGAAGAAGTCGGGAATTATTTCGCCATCCTCGAACGCATTCACAGCGGACGCCCAGTCGGCCGGCAGTTTCGGAAGGCGTTCGGAATATGCGCGGCCGGGATTCGGATCGGGCGGCTCGAGTTCATTCTCGATACCATATAGCGCCGCGCCGAGGATCGCCGCGACGACGAGGTAAGGATTGGCATCCGCGCCGGCGACGCGATGTTCAATACGTCGCGCTACAGGATCGCCGCCGGGGATACGGATAGCTGTCGTCCTGTTCTCATACCCCCAGGATGCCGACGTGGGCGCATGGGTATCGGGACGCAGGCGGCGATAGGAATTGAAATGGGGCGCGAATACAAGCGTGGATTCCGACATTCCACTCAGCAATCCGGCGATCGCGTGCTTGAGAATTGGGGATCCCTCGCTCGTCCCGTCGTTGAAAACGTTCAGGTTTTTCTCGTCGAGAACGTTGAAATGCACATGAAACCCGCTTCCGGACCGGGTGCCGTATGGCTTGGCCATGAAAGTTGCCGAAAGCTGGTGCTTCCGCGCGACCCCTTTGATCAATCGCTTGAACAGCACGGCATCGTCTGCCGCTTTTAGTGGGTCGGCTGTGTGCCGCAGATTGATTTCGAACTGCCCGACACCATTCTCGGCGAGCGCGGCATCCGCAGGAAGGTTTTGCTTCCCGCATTCCTCATAGACGTCCCAAAAAAAATCGCCGAAATCGTCAAGTTCATCAATGGAAAGGATCGCATCGGAATCGAGGCGTTTTCCGGTAGCAGGGGAAATTGGTGGAACGGCGCCTTCCGAATTCGGATCGACAAGATAGAATTCCAGTTCGGTTGCAACGACGGGGCGAAGCCCGAGCATCCGGTACCGCTCGGTAATTCGGGCTAGCGCCTGGCGCGGATCGGCGAGAAATGGCCGGGCGCCCTCCTCAAACATCCAAAGGGGAATGAGTGCGCTCGGCCGAGTTGTCCAGTTTACGGGAATAACCCCACGGCCTGTCGGTATGCAGTATCCGTCCGTATCGCCATTCGCGAAGACCTGCTCATTGCCTTCGATGTCTTCGCCCCAGATATCGACCCCGACGATTGACAGAGGCATTCGGATGCTGCCGTCTAAAACCTTCCCCGCCTGGTGAATGGGAATGCGTTTGCCGCGGAGGATACCGTTGAGATCGCAAACCGCCGCCTGAATACTCGCGATTTCCTCATGCTCGGCGAGCCACGCAACAACATCCGCGGCAGACCCGGCGTGAACATCCGAATCACGCGCCATACTGAAATCCTCCGAAGACCTTGAAAATGAATTGGGTTGTTTCCGCTGTTACGAGCAAATGAAAACTCCTGCCGATACCATACAGTTTCACGAAAATACGGTCGAAACGCTTCCTAAACATTAACAGATTAACCCACGAAAATCTAACCGCTAGCCATGCTAAAAGGCGGCATGTCAGCCTGCCGTTCGGGCAGGCGATGACCTTCCACCGGTTTTGCGACGAACAAAATCGTCGCTTTCCGATTCCGAGCGGTACAAGTCTGGAATTGTCGGGATTTCTTGCACAGTCGCGCACGCGCGCCCTTTTTGGTTGCCAACATCTTCATACCCCTTCTCGTCCAGGCAGTGACAGGTAAGGAAGGACGCGTCCATTGTTGTATAAATCACTCGGGGACAGCGGCACGTGCGTTTCGTTTGGAATTGGTCATTTAGGGAAAAATGGTTCTGGTTCAATAACGAATATGGTTTCGGCATCTAATATTTAAGGGGCTGTTCCGGAAAAGGGAATGTGCCGCCTATTGCATAAATTTGTTGAGCAGGCGGGCTGGTTAAGAAGGCGATGCAGCCTTGCCCTTTGCTCAGGTTTCAGGCCTGTTTGGCCGCGTTTGTTTTAGCCTCGTCTGTTTTAGCCTCGTCCGCGAGGTGGGGATGAAACACCAGGCGGTTTTCCGCATCCGCGTGGGCTATGCGCAACAATCGTTGCTGATCGGCCGGTTTGGTCACAATACGGGCGAACGCAGGATTCTCTTCCCAGGAGCCGCCCGGGGCCAGATAAACCACGGCGTTGTCGTTGCAGCGGCGCGCGGCGACAATTTTGCCGGGTCTTTGATCAAGGCTCAATGCCATCTGGAAACATTCTAGCAAATACAAATTTGTACCGTAGCCGCGGCTACATTCTGAGGCTGTCGATTAGCGCCGGTACGGTTAAAATTGGGTTAATAGCCGGTATTTGGCGCACCGGACCGATGCCCATATTTTGCCGTTGGAATGGCGCGGGGGGGTGCGTACTGTTCTCACCATGAGCCAAATCAGAATATGTACGCTTAGGCAGGCGCTGCGTTTCCTCGGTGTGTTGATTGTCTTGTGTCCCCTCATGACAGCTGAAGCGGTCTTTGCGGCTGACGTGAGGGCGCAGCGGCAGATATTTGTCGCCAGCAACGGATGGCATTCCGCCATATTCATTTCCCGGGCCGCCATTCCTGGCGATGCCAATCCGGTCGCCGCGGATTTCCCAGCAGCGCTCTTTTTAGGGTTTGGCTGGGGCGATGCCGACTATTTTCCCAACCGCGATCCAGGTATCTTAACTTTGCTCAGCGCCGCCCTTCAGCCGACACCGTCGGTCCTCCATGTTACCGGTCTCCCGACCCATCCGCGCGATGCCTTTCCGAAGGATGAAGTCATTGGCTTGAAAGTGTCGGCAGACGGTTTTCGCGCTCTTCTACGGTTTATCAATGCTGCCTTTTCGCGCGACGGGGCAGGGCGGGTGATTGTTCATGCACCGGGTCTGCACAGCTACAGCACATTCTATCGGGCGACCGGTGAATTTCATCTGTTCAATAACTGCAATAGCTGGACCGCGCGCGGGCTTGCGGCGGCCGGAATACCGATAGACGCGGACAGCATTCTTCGGGCCGCAGGTCTCATGGAGTCTCTGAGGAAAATCGCCAAATAAAACGGCGGTCCTATTCCATGCTGACTATTTTTTCTTTTTCTTTTTCTTGGTTATCAGAAGTTTCGCCGCGGCTTTGATGGTGGCCGGCGGCATGGCGCCGAGGCGAGTGACCAGCTTTTCCATTTCCTCGGCGGTGATGGGGTCGATCTTCATCCGGGCTTTTTCGGCATCACGGATAAAGGCGGGATCCGTCATGGTTGCGTTGAAGGCCTTGCGCAATGTTGTGAGGCGGGCTTTGGGAAGCTTGGGGCCTGCCGTGTAGGGCCGGCCCATTTCCTGTGGGATCATCAGGAATGTCAGGGTATCCCGATCCGCCTTGCCCTTGACCATGTCGAGCGCCATGGGAACGCCTTTCAAATCGGGATGAGGTTTCAAACCGATCTGCGCCAGGATGTTAACCTGGTTTTTCAGAATCCAATCCGGCGCAGAAGCCAGAAGGGTCTGGTAGGACATGCCGCAGATACCGGCTGTTTCACCGCGTGTGACGGACAGCAGCGCACCCGCTGACTTATAGCCGCTGATGACCTTGAACTTGGTGCCGAGCATCTGATTGAAGAGCTTGGGATAAATTGCTGCATTTCCCGACACGCCGGTCGCCGCGACGGCGACTTCCTGGGTTTTGGCTTTCTCGAAGGTGTTGATGGGGTTCGTGTGCCAGGTGGTGCAGATATTCTGATGCTTGCCAATGCTGCCGACCCAGCCGAGTTTGGTGGCATCGTATCTGACGCCTTTGCGGCCGATCAGGGGCTGAATGGGAAGGGTGTTGAAGACCGACGCGAAGACGGAGCCGTCCTGCGGTGCGACGTTGTACAAATAATTCGTAGCCGTGATCGACGCGCCGCCGCCCATATTCTTGGCGATGATATGCGGGTTGCCCGGGATATGCCGTCCCATGTGACGCGCCAGGACCCGCGAATAAAGATCATAGGCGCCGCCGGGACCGGACCCGATCAGCATGGTGACGCTTTTGTCTTTGTAAAAACTCGTCTCAGCCAAACTGGCGCCGCTAACGATAACTGCCGCACCGGCAAATGTTGCGGACAGGATTGCCCTTGGAATCATGCGTTGGACCATAAGTCCCTCCCTGTTTGCTATTATCCACGAAATGAATGCGGTGATGGTAGCATGGGTCTGTTTTGCCAGCGACCCCGCTACCCTATTTGGTTTTTCGGTTGACGCCCTGCGCCTGCGGTGAGTTGATTGTGTCTTGCAGGCCCCATAGACTGGCGCGCATGGTCGCGGCGCGGCTGTCGGATTCGCCTAAATTTCAGCCCAGGGCCGGATCAAGCCCTATGCGATAAATGCGCGACAAACACCGAATGATTACGTAGCAACGATCATCCAATATTCATCGGCAAACCCTTCAACAGAGACAAGGAGATCCTCCATGTACACAATGCTGAGAAAAGGCCTGGCCGGCACCGTCGCTGCCCTGGCGGTTTCACTGACCGCATCGGGCGCCGCGGCCGACGCCGTGTCGGATTTTTACAAAGGCAAGACATTCGAAATTCATGTGGGCTTCGCCCCGGGCGGCGGTTACGACACCTATGCCCGCCTGCTGGCCCGCCATATTGGCAAACACATTCCAGGCAATCCCAATGTTATCGTCAAGAACAAGACCGGCAGCGCCACCGTCAAGCTGACCAATATCCTGTATAACAAAGGGCCGATGAATGGCACCGTCATGGGAATGGTGGCCAGGGGCATCCCGACCCACGCGATGCTTGGCGGCACGGGCGGCAAGTACGATCCGGCAAAATTCCATTGGGTTGGCAGCATGAACAACGAGGTCAGCGCCTGTGTCGTTCATGACCGCGCCAATGCCGCGACGTTCACCGATTTACTCAAGAACGAAGTCATTGTCGGCGGCGTGGGCACCAGTTCCGATGCCGATCAGTTCACCAATTTCGTGAACAATCTGATGGGCGCCAAGATGAAACTGATTACCGGCTATCCCGGGACGGCGGTGATCGTGCTGGCGATTGACCGGGGCGAGGTAAACGGTATCTGCGGCTGGTCCTGGACCAGTATAAAGCAGATGCGCGGCGGCCTGGTGAAAAACGGCAAGCTCAAGGTGCTCATGCAGATGGCCTTGAAGAAGCATCCCGAACTTCCAAACGTACCGTTGATAACCGACCTTGCCAGAAACAAGAATCAATTATTGCAGATGGAACTTATCTTCTCGCGGCAGACCATCGGGCGTCCGTTCTTGCTGCCGCCCAAGGTGCCGCAGGCACGTGTCGCCGCCATCCGGACGGCCTTTGTCAGTACCATGAAGGACCCCGCTTTTGTGGCATTGATCAACAAATCGAAGCTGGAACTCAACTGGGTTGACGGCAACGAAGTTCAGGCACTGGTCGAACGGGTTCTCGCCACACCCAAGGATGTGGTCGCGGCGGCTCGCCAGAACATATTCCCCAAGGGTCCGGTGCAGCAGGCCAAGCTGACCTATCTCGACGCCAGCGGTAAAATTGGCGAGACCAGGCGTGGCGGGCGGCGCATGACCCTGATAGTCGATGGCCAGAAGCAGAAATTCCGCGTATCCGGCAGTGGCACCAAAATTACCGTCGATGGCGAAAAGGCCAAACGCAAGGCGGTCAAGGTCGGGATGAACTGCACCATCAGCTATCTTGGCCCCAACACGACGGCGCGATCGATGAACTGCAAGCCGTAGACCCCTCATGCTGGTACGGCGCTACTCTCCATTGGCTGGGGTGGGGGTAGCGCCGGTGCTTTCGAAAAGACCTCATCCCCCGCAACAAGGGGTGGTTGGATGGCCCCAGTGCGAAATTTCTTCCCTCGGCAAGGGGGTTCGCCTAACAATGCATCCGGATTATTGGTTGAGACGAGAGGCGCCATGACGCGCTACGCAACCGCGCTCGGTGACACGCGCTTTGCCTTCGCCGATCTGAAGGACGTGCTGGCGAAGGCGTCGCCGGCGCGGTCGGGCGATGCCCTGGCGGGAATCATCGCGGAAAGCGCGGAACAACGGGTGGCGGCCCGCTATGTGCTTGCCGATGTGCCGCTGAAGAATTTTCTGAATGAAGCAATCGTTCCCTATGAAGACGACGAAGTCACCCGTCTGATCATCGATTCTCATGACGCCGCGGCGTTTGCGCCGGTTGCCGCCATGACGGTCGGGCAGTTCCGCGACTGGCTGCTGTCCGACGCCGCGACGACCGAGGTGCTGGCTGCGTTGGTCGCAGGTCTGACGCCGGAGATGGTGGCGGCCGCGTCCAAGCTCATGCGCAATCAGGATCTGATCGCGGTCGCCCGTAAATGCCGGGTGGTGACCGCGTTCCGGAATACCATCGGCCTGGCGGGACGTTTTTCGGTCCGCCTGCAACCCAACCACCCCACCGACGACCCCAAGGGGGTGGCGGCTTCTATCCTGGACGGGCTGCTGCTTGGTTGCGGCGATGCGGTGATCGGCATCAACCCGGCGAGCGACAGCATTCCGCAAACCCTGGCGCTGCTTCACCTGATGGATGATTTGCGCGAGCGCTGGGCAATGCCGGCGCAGAGCTGCGTGTTGACGCACGTGACCAATACACTCGCGGCCATGGAGCGGGGCGCGCCCGTAGATCTCGTCTTTCAGTCTGTCGCCGGGACCGAGGCCGCCAATCGCTCGTTTGGAATCGATCTGGCCGTGTTGGCCGAGGCGCACGATGCCGCCCGGTCGCTGGGCCGGGGAACGGTGGGTGACAATGTCATGTATTTCGAGACCGGGCAGGGCTCCGCGCTTTCCGCGGACGCCCATCATGGCGTCGATCAGCAGACGCTGGAAGCGCGCGCCTATGCGGTCGCGCGGCGTTTCGACCCGCTGCTGGTCAACACGGTCGTCGGCTTCATCGGCCCGGAATATCTTTATGACGGCAAGGAGATCATCCGCGCCGGGCTTGAGGACCATTTTTGCGGCAAGCTCCTTGGCCTGCCGATGGGCGTTGACGTGTGCTACACCAACCACGCCGAAGCCGATCAGGACGATATGGACACTCTCCTGACCTTGCTGGCCGCCGCGGGGGTCACCTACATCATGGGCGTTCCGGGTGCGGACGACATCATGCTCAACTATCAGAGCACGTCGTTTCACGATGCGCTCTACATCCGACGCCTTTTCGGCCTGCGTCCGGCGCCTGAGTTCGAAGCCTGGCTGCAGCGGATGGGTGTTGCGGACAAGGCGGGGCAAGTGCCGGAAATCCCGCCCAACAACAAGGCCGCGCAACGTCTCTTGTCTGGCATGGCGGGATCCGCATGAGCAAGCTGCCGGTCAACGACCCCTGGGCGCGCCTGCGCGGCTTCACCAAGGCGCGAATTGGCCTTGGCCGGGCGGGCGACGCCCCGCCGCTGGAATCGCTGCTCGAGTTCCAGCTTGCCCATGCCCGGGCGCGCGATGCGGTGCATTTGCCCTTTGATACCGACGCAATCAAGGATGTGCTGGAGGATCTAAATCCGATCGTCGTTGCAAGCCAGGCGGACGACCGTGCGACCTATTTGCGCCGGCCGGATCTGGGACGCCGGCTCGCGTCGGAAGACGCGGCCCGGTTGACGGCCGGGCGCTGGGATGCGGCGTTCGTCATTGCCGATGGCCTTTCCGCGACGGCCGTCATGGCCCATGCGGCGCCGGTCTTGCGGGCGGTCCTGCCAAAGCTCAAGGGCTGGTCCGTGGCGCCGCCGGTGATCGCCTCTCAGGCGCGCGTCGCCCTGGGCGATGATATTGGCGAGCGCCTGAATGCGGTGATGGTCGCTATCCTGATAGGCGAGCGGCCGGGGCTCTCTGCTGCCGACAGCCTTGGCATCTATCTGACCTGGCAGCCCAAAATCGGCCGGCAAGATTCGGAGCGCAACTGCCTGTCCAGCATCCATCCGCCTGATGGCATGTTGTATGAGGACGCCGCCGCGCGGTTCGCCTGGTTGATGCATGAAGGCAGGGCGCGGCGACTTACCGGCATCGCGCTCAAGGATGAGGGCGCGGCTCTCGCGCTTAGGTGAAAACCGCTTCCTCATGGGCAACAGCGGCGCCCACATCATCCCCGGCGGTGAATTTAGCCATGAGTCAGTCGCCACTTCCGTGAAACACCTCGACCTTGCCGCGGTTGGCGCGCAGATCCTTGCGGGTCTCGTAATTGATGTGCTTGATAGTGTCCTGCGAACCCGACCGGTTGCCCATCAGGACCATGGGGCAATCGCCGGAATTTTCCAGCTGGTAGAAACTACCGCCATTGATCAGTGCCGCCATGCCGGGATTGAGCACCGCCTTGCCGCCGTCGGGGAAATGCATGGTGCATTGCCCTTCGAAACAGATGAAGGTCTGGTCTTCGTTGTGACAATGCATGTCGTCGTGATCGCCGGGATTGGCATAGTAATGCACCCAGGCATGCATTTTGCGGGTATTGAGTACGACGGTGCGTTTCTTTTGGCTGTGCGCGACCTCGTGAACGTCGATGATATCGATTGCCATGCTGCGTTTCCTCTCCGATGGACGAAACTGTCTGTCCCAGTCTAAACATAGCTGATAGCCAGAGGAGTCAAAATGTTTTCAACCGATTGGGCGACATCGCCGCGCCAATATGGAATCATCACCGAACGGGATGTGCGTATTCCGGTGGATGATGGGATCTCGCTCGATTCCGATATCTTCCGGCCCGACGCACCGGGCAAGTTTCCCGTCATCCTGACGGCGTCGCCCTATGACAAGGCGGCTCAGTCCGAACCCATGGTGCCCAAGGCGATCAATTTCGACCGCGCCTTTATCGAATCCGGCGATTTCAATTTCTATGTCAGGCGCGGCTATGTGTTCGTGATCATGAATATCCGGGGCACCTGGGCGTCCGACGGCGTGTTCGCCAACCGCAACCCCGATCCCCGCACCATTCAGGATATTCATGAGGCCATCGAATGGCTGGCGCGCCAGGAATGGTGCGACGGCAATGTGGGCATGTTCGGCGTGTCCTATTTCGCGGTGGTGCAGAAGCGGGTCGCCGTGCTGAAACCGCCCCACCTCAAATGCATCTTCGCGCCCTATGGCTGGACCGACGGGTACCGCGACCTGTTCTATCACGGCGGCATCTTTTCCTATGGATTCTTCCAGGCGTGGGCGCAGAACCGCGGCGCCGGGCTCAATATTGACAAGGATCTGAAGGCGGAAATGGGGGACAACGCCTATAACGATGCGCTGGAGACGTTGCGCGACGATGCGGAAATCATGGCGGTCCCGTTTCTTGCCGGTGTGGTCGAGAATCCGGACGAGGGTCGCAACCCCATGATCCTGGAGATCCTGATCCATCGCTACAATGACGAGTATCACCGCGAACGGGCCGTCG
>JAQBTY010000103.1 GCA_027624735.1 Pseudomonadota bacterium
GGCAATGACGAAGGAGGAAGGGCGTCAATTCGATGTTTTCTACCGGCTAGTCGCCGCGCTATACTCCCCCCATCAAAAACAGGAGAAGCCTCTTGCTCGATTCACCGCAATTCACCCCGCCCGCCCTGACCGGCAAGGAAATGTCCGACCACGAAGAAGCGCTGGTCGCCGACACCAAACCGCATATCTTCTCGCTCAAGGGGCAGCTACTCGAACAGGGCCGCACCGATTCCGTGCTGGCCGCGACCGAAGACCTGACCGTTCGCCTGAAGATCTATGCCTCCGGCGGCGAGAACGAGCTGCACGCCCACCCGACCGAGGACCACAGCTTCATGATCCTGCAGGGCTCCGCCCGTTTCTTCGGACCCGAGGACGAGGCGATCGATCTTGGCAAGTATGAGGGCATCATGCTGCCGCGCGGCAATTATTATAAATTCTTCGCCACCAGCGACGAGCCGCTGGTGATGATCCGGGTCGGCAACCCGTGCCACGCCAAAATGCCCCCGCCCAGCCGTATCAATATCGACGGCAGCGAGATGAAGGGCGATTCAAAGGAAAACAAGAAAGTCGACGTGATCTTCAAGGACGAGTTCTTCGGCGGGTAGCTAGCGTCTACCCCCGTCCACTCAACGTCCGCTGCACAGCGTCTTGCCAAGCGGCGTATTTGGCGCTGCGCACGCCTTCTTCCATCGCGGGCGTGAAGCGATTTTCCAGCCGCCAGTCCCTGGCGAAGTCTTCGGGCGCCGGGTAGAAACCCACCTGCATGCCGGCGAGGTACGCGGCGCCCAGCGCGGTGGTTTCCAGCACCTGCGGCCGGTCCACCGGGGAGGCGAGCATGTTGCTGAGGAACTGCATGGTCCAGTCGCTGGCCACCATGCCGCCGTCGACCCGCAGGACCGTATTCCCGCCCTGCCCGCCCCAGTCCTTTTGCATGGCTTCCAGCAGATCGCGGGTCTGGTAGCAGACGGCTTCGAGGGCGGCGCGGGCGAGCTCGGCGGGTCCCGTGTTGCGGGTGAGGCCGAAGATCGCTCCGCGGGCGTCCGGGTCCCACCATGGCGCGCCGAGGCCGGTGAAGGCGGGAACCATGATCACGGACTGGGTTGCATCGGCGGCCTCGGCGAGCGCGCCGGTTTCCGCCGCGCTCTTGATGATCCCAAGCCCATCGCGCAGCCATTGCACGGCGGCGCCGGCGATGAAGATCGACCCTTCCAGGGCGTAGGTGGTCTTGCCGCCCAGGCGATAGGCGATGGTGGTCAGCATGCGGTTCCGCGACGGCACGGCGTCGGCGCCGGTATTGAGCAGGGCGAAGCAGCCGGTGCCGTAGGTGGATTTCATCATGCCGGGTTCGAAACAGGCCTGGCCGACCATCGCCGCCTGCTGGTCGCCGGCGATGCCGGCGATTTTGATCGGTGCGCCGAACAGGGCGGCATCGGTTGCGCCGAAATCGGCGGCGCAATCGCGCACCTCGGGCAGCATGACCTTTGGCACACGGAACAGATCGCATAGCGCGTCGTCCCAAATGCCATGGTGGATATTGTAGAGCAGCGTGCGCGACGCGTTGGTGGCGTCGGTGGCATGCACTTTGCCGCCGGTCAGCCGCCACAGCAGGAAGCTGTCGATGGTGCCGAAGGCAAGTTCGCCCGCCATTGCCCGCTTGCGCGCGCCGTTCACATTGTCGAGCAGCCAGGCCAGCTTGGTGGCCGAGAAATAGGGATCGAGCACCAGCCCGGTCTTGGCGGTAACGGCGGATTCATAGCCGTCCTGCTTTAGCCGATCGCACTCATCGGCGGTGCGGCGGTCCTGCCAGACGATGGCGTTGTGGATCGGCTGCCCGGTCGCCCGGTCCCAGACGACCACCGTCTCGCGCTGGTTGGTGATGCCGATCGCGGCGATGTCGGCGGCGGCCGCGCCGGCTTTCTCCAGGACGGCGCGGCAGGTCGCCGTGACACTGTCCCAGATCTCAATGGTATCGTGTTCGACCCAGCCTGACTGCGGAAAATGCTGGGTGAATTCCTGCTGCGCGACCGCGGCGATGGCGTAGGCCCTGTCGAACAGGATCGCGCGCGACGATGTTGTCCCCTGGTCGATAGCGAGAACGTAATCAGCCATATTGCCCCCCCAAGACACGCCACGGCGCCCGCCCCTCGGGACGCGGCCGGCTTCATGGCGATTATATCACCTTAAACTAGTGGAGGACGCGTTTCAGCCCTTGGCAAAACAGTCATGAAACTAGTGGAGGACGCGTTTCAGCCCTTGGCAAAACAGTCATGGGACCAGATGAGACGGTTCATGGCATCCTCCTTCTGGTAGTCCGGCTGGGACCATTCGACAATGAAATAGAGGTTGAAGACCGACAGTTCCTTGCCGGGCGGCGCGGTTTCGTTCCACGACCGGCACAGATAGTGCGCATAATTCTGCGCCAGCTTGTTATCCTGGCCTTTGTGGCTGACGCTTTCCATCGCGGACAGATAGGTCCGCCAGCGATTGTTCTTGTATTCGGCGGCGACGTTATCCGGCTTGTCCCAGCCCGGGATGCCCGCGCGGCGGTGATAGACGTCGA
The DNA here is from genome assembly GCA_027624735.1 of Pseudomonadota bacterium. Taxonomy (GTDB): domain Bacteria; phylum Pseudomonadota; class Alphaproteobacteria; order MPNO01; family UBA2964; genus JAQBTY01. The sequence continues at coordinate 2,561 of JAQBTY010000103.1, forward strand.
CGATCCGGTTGTCCTTCAGCTCGCCCAGGATAACGGGCCAGGCGCTTTTCAGTTCAGGATGCGGCGCGAACAGAGTCCAGTTCTGGTACAATCCGGTGCCCTGCCCGACCGCTTTCAGCTCTGCCGGCATTCTCACCGAGAAATCTGGAAGCGTCGTCAAATTCTGAAAGATGACGAAGGCCAGACATAATCCGGCCGACGCATTCGATACCGCCGATGATTTGGCCTTTGACTGCCGCCACGGCAGGGTAACGGCGCTGATACGGCTGAGAACCGACCTGTTAAGGGCGACCCGCTGATAAAATTTATTGCCGAGGATCCGCAGCGGATACGCCGACAAGAGGATGGCGAGCGGGCGGAACAGCGGCGAGCTGAACAGCAAATGCCGCACCGCATCCCATTCCAGGTAGTCCGTATCGGCGCCGTCGCTCACCACCCAGCTATTGTTGATGGCGAGCAGCACGGCGGCTTTCGGATCGCTTTGCGCGGGACGGACCGGAACCCCCGGCATCATCAGGAAGATTGTCAGCAACCGGCAGATCTTGTGACAGAAGACGCAGTCTTCATCATAGAAGATGCGCAAATCGGGCGATGTGGTCCCGCTCAGGGACCGTGCCATCCGGTCCCACATCCAGCCCGGTACGAACACAAGGTTCATCACCAGGCTGACCAGGGGAAACAGGCCGAGCTCCATGGACAGGAAAAGGCCCACATTGAGCGTGATAAACGCGCCCAGGCAGAGTGTCCGGAAGGTGCGGTGGAAAATGGGCGAAAATATCAGGATTGGCCCGGCGATTTCCAGCCACCAGATGGAATAGGTCAGCCCCTGCAGGAAAGCGGGGAATTCGCTCAGCCACAGTCCGAAGGGCGTGACCATATAATCGAGCTGCAGCGCATAATACATGGCGGTGCCGTCCGGTATCCACTGGGCATCGGATTTCAGCAGCGCGCCAAACAGATACATCGACGCGCCCTGGATCAGCAGCGCCAGCGTGGCCACCGAGAAATAACCGTTCCGAAGCTGTCCCGGCTGCTGATCCAGCGCCTGGTCGACCGAATAGCGCGCGCCCAACGGCAGGAATATGGCCCAGAAACTCAGCAGCAGGAGCAGACTGTCCCCCGCCGACAGAATCTGCGGATTGCGGTTCTGCAGGGACAGCAGCAAAACCCAGCTCACAATAGTCGCGAGGCGGGTGCGGGAACCGGCAACGAGCATGGCCGCAAAGATTGCTGCAATCACGAACAGCGTGGCCTGGAAAGCGAAAGTGCCGTTCAGCAGGTGCAGCGAGAAGGACCCGATCGCCTGGGTATCCAGCAGCGCGGCGCGGGGCAGGATACCGGCATCGGTATAGTGCGCCGTGAGATCGCGCGCGCGCATGGCCAGGTCGGCCAGCAGCAACGCACCCAGCCCGATCCGAAACAACGCCAGCGTCCGCAAATCAATGCCGAATATCTCACGCAGGCCGGCAAGGCTGAGAACGATGCCCGGCCGTGCCGCGTAGGGCGTTTGAATTGTTTGCTGTGGTTGCATCGCGCAAGCCGCCTGAATTACGTTGGTTTCCAGCACCTCATTGTAGAGACCAAGAGTAAAGCGGGCGTTAGCAAATTCTTACAGCGTTACATATGGTTAACCATGTATCTCATTGGCATTTAATGATTTTGTATTGAATGAACTTGGCGCAAAGCAGGCATCGGAAGAATATTGCGGATTTACCTTTGGTTAACCACATATCTGATTGTTTCATAACACTTTTTATTTTTATCCGGCGCCAAAACCCGGTCACGGGCTTTGTTTCGCAACCCGATTGAGATGATAGTCCGCGAGGAAGCGCCGGGTTGCCTCGCCCGCGCGTAAGGCCCGTTCGTTTGGAGAGAGAGCGACCTGATCGCCACGCGGCATCTCGACTTCTATCTCTATATCCGCGGGCAGGGCATCGAGAAACGCGTGGAGCGGCAGGCCACCGTCGCCGGGGTATAGCCGTCCGGTTCGAGCCTCCGTTGCAAGGTCCATGCCAGGCGGTATTTCCCTTGCGGCGTCGCAGAGTTGCGCGAAGACGATAAGACCGGGATCGATATTTGCCAGGTCGCGGGGAGCGCCGCCGGAACGGGCGAGGTGCAGCGAGTCGACAAGGAGACCAAAATTCGGCTGCTGTGCGTTCCGGACAATTCGGCACCCTTGCGCCAGGTTCCGCGCATGGCTGTACGGCACGAATTCGAGAGCAAGCTTAAGGCCGAATTCTTCGGTCCGCTCGCAGCACGCAGCGATGAACGCTGTCCAGCGCGCCTCGTCCGGATCCATGCAGGTGACGACGATGATCTCCGCCCCAAGTTCGGCCGTCGCCTCGATGGCCGGCTGGAGATGGTCGAGAGTTATCTCGGGGTAGAGATGATAGATCGAGGTGTTGGAGAGGCGAACGCCTTCATCGGTCAGGCGTCGGCGGATTTCGCGAATTTCGGACGGATGACCGGCGACAGGGTAGTCAGAGTCGCTCAAACGCCGGCCGGTGATGCGAAGGCCGACCGAATCGAACCCGCCCTCCGCGGCGGCCGTCACCACATCGGCCGGCGGTACGTCGAACAGGGTCAACCACCCCAGTGTCAGATGCCCCATCGGCGCCGCACCCCTCGGTCAGTCGCGGATATCCTGCAGAAACCACTCGGTGGGCATATGGCGGCCGACCTTGGCTTCCAACGCCTTTTCGTAAACCAGACCGCCCACGGAAGAGAACTGCAATCCTTGATTGCCCATATTGTGGTAGAAGGTGATCTGGTCATCATCGGTGCGGCCGATGGACGGGTCGTTGACCAGATCGCCGAAATCGGGGAAATCGACGATGAAGTTGAAGTTCTCCTGCTTGGCCGGCAGGCGTTTGCGTTCATCCGCCGAGCCCGCGACCCAGGCCATCGGGCTATGACCGATGCCTTGCTCGATCCCCTCGCCCTTCAGATCGAGACCAGCGCCGCCCTGTGATATTTTGACGTCGCATTTTGCCAGAACCTCGTTGGAAATTTCCATCGGCCCCAGCATGGTGACGTGCTGGCCCGGCGACAACCAGTCCGCATCGAAGGTCGGCGCCATGGAATCGGTGCAGCTTGAGACAATGTCGGCGCCGCGCACGGCTTCTTCTGCGGAATCCACCGGAGTGATTTCGATATTCAGCCGGCGGCTCATTTCGCTGGCGAAGGCCTCCCGGTTGGCCTTGGTCGGGCTGTAGACCTTAACCGAGCGTATCCCGCGCACCGCGCAATAGGCCTGCAGATAGGTCCGCGCCATACCGCCGGAGCCGAGCAGCCCCACCGACGTCGCATTCTTGCGCGCGAGATATTTCGCGCCGATGCCGCCGCCGCCGCCGACCCGCATGTGCTGCAGCACGCCGTCATTGATAAAGGCCAGCGGCTCGCCATTCAGGGCGCTGAAGACCATGATCAGTCCGCAATAGGTGCCGGGCTGGACGCAGTATTTGTCTTCGGTCCAGTTGCCGTCGGCATCCTGGGGCCAGGTCATGATGTCGGACTTCATGCGGATCGCCAGATAGCCGCCCGAACAGCCTTCCATGGTGCCCCAGCGGTAATAGCCGTCCTCGCGCTCGCACGGCGCATAGATATCGGATCGCGGCCGGTGGGTTGCCTTCCCCACCGCCAAATCGCGAAACGCCTGTTCCTGCGCGGCGATGCAATCCTCCATAGTGAGGATTTCCTTGACCACATCGTTATGGATGAACAACACTTGCTTGGCCTCCCTATCTTTTTAGCTTCTGTCCGGACATGATCGGGACATCGACCAACAGACATACAAGATTGCCGACCGGTCACGCAATGCACACCGGCATCGGGCAACAAGGGGGGAAATCATGGGCGGGATCGCCGGACTGCGGCGCTTTGTTCAGGACATGACCAAGCTGGTCGGCACATCGGCAGGCGATGAAGAAGCAATCAGGCACGAGGGCGGCGCCATGCTGTCGAAACTGGTGTCGGCGGACGACTGGCTGCCGGATGCCTTCGCCCAGCCTGGCCCCGCCTCCTACCGCCAGTATCTCCTGTGGTGCGATCCGCTGGAGCGGTTTTCGGTGGTCAGTTTCGTGTGGGGACCGGGACAGACAACACCGGTCCACGATCACACGGTCTGGGGCCTGGTGGGCATGCTGCGCGGCGCGGAAAATGGCGTCGGCTACGAAAGCCGCGGCATCGGCAAGCCCATGGCCATAACGACGAACGAAACCCTTACCCCAGGCGCGGTCTGTGCCGTCTCCCCCGCCATCGGCGATATCCACACCGTGTCCAATGCGCTCATGGACCGGGTATCCATCAGCATCCACGTCTACGGCGCCAATATCGGCGCCGTCGCGCGCCACACTTACAACGCCCGGACCGGCCGGCCGAAGGATTTTGTCTCCGGCTATTCGAACGACGCGGTACCCAATCTATTCGACCGCTCGGAAGAAACCCGTCAAGCCCTCAAGACGGCGTCGAAATAGGCGGCTGACGCCCCGCTATACCTTGAACTCGCTCTGGACTTCCTTGGGGAACATTTCTTCGGGCGTCAGGTGACGATGGAACAGGCCCTGCTCAAAGCCCCACAGGCAAAAGGCTTCGAGTGTCGTCCGGTTGGGTTCGATACCGTACGGGTAGAAATCGTCGCCAAACAACGCGCGTGCCTTGGCGGCGGCGTCATAGGCCCAGGCGATCGGCGCCCGGCAGGCGGTGAGGTCGAGCATACGGGCCATCGACCGGTTCTTTGCTTCGGTCAACGCCTTGACCATGCTCATGGCGACCCAGGGGTTCGCCTCGAAAACCGGCCGGCGGATGGCATAGAGATGCATGATCGGCCAGATGCCGGTGCGTCTGTAATATTCCTCCTCGATCGGCTGATAATCCTCATACAGCCGCACGATGCGGGGATCGCCCTGCTCCACCAGCTCGGGTGGATGGGCCGACAGGAACGCGTCGATTTCACCGTCGAGCAGCAGTTCGGTCAGAGACTTGTCGGGGCGCGGCGTCAGGCCCAGCCCCGCCGGCAGGTTCAGCGCGACCTTTTCCTTGCGGCCCGCCTGACTGACGCCAGCCTGCATCCATTTGATGTCGTTCAGCGGGATGCCGACGTCGTGCGCCAGCCAGCCCCGCGAATAAACCGCCGCGGACTGGCCCCATTCGGGAAGTCCGACCGCCTTGCCCGCCAGGTCTTCCGCCTTTTTGATCGGCCCATCGGGGCGGATATAGACCGATGACTGACGATGCACCCGCGACGGGAATATCGGCAGGCCGACAAAACGGTCGTCGCCCTGGCTGATCAGCGAGGTATATTTGCCGGAGGAGATTTCGGAAATATCGAACTCGTTGAAATTGATAAAGCGGTAGAACATTTCCTCGATCTGGAGGGTCAGGCAGTTGAGCTCGATGCCCTCCGCCTCGACCGGCCCCATGGACAGATCGCGGACATGTTCGTAATCACTGGTCGCGAAGGTGAGCCGTAACGGCGACTTGGGCATCTTATTATTCTCCTGATTTACTTGTTGTCTAAGGCGTCGCCGGCGTCGCAGATGCCGTTGAAATAGGTTTCCCAGACCACCAGATTGCGGCGGCAGGCATCGACGACTTCGTCCACCAGGCCGTATTCCTCGGCATATTTGGCGACGTTCTCCCAGCCCAGTTCGGAATGCTCCAGATCCGCGTCGGTATGTAGCTTGAAGAACATCGCCTCTTCGTCGTTGAGGTCCCACATATCCTTCCAGTCGTAATGAACCACACCGAACCAGCCTTTTTCACGCATCGGCCCGTTGCCATAACCCGGAACGTTGACCCGCTCAGAACAGGTATTGCCGATCAACCCCAGCAGCCAGTGCGCATTCGCCATCAGCCCGGTCCAGGCATCCCAGCACATCTGGGTTGTCGGCGTCGGCGTGGCGTTCACGATCTCGTCCCTATCCATACCGATCCGGACACCGAGATCTTCGAGGATCTTCCAGTGCGGTTTGCCACCGCCAAATTCGTTGTCGGCAATGATCTCCTGCGAACAGGCATGGATGATGTCGAGCTTGATATCCCAGATAGGACAGTTGGTCGCGACCTTAAGCTTGAGCACCGAGTTGCGCTGGCGGGTATTCTGGCGGTGCTGCATCACGAACATGCGGCAACGGTTGGGGGTCCAGCCATCTTCGGCGAATATCCTGGTACGCTTGGCAAAATCGTCGACTTCCGCATCGAGCCGTCCGATCACGTTACTGTTGGCCATGTGATTTCCCTCCCTGAGTTTATGCCCCTATTGTCCCGTGCCGGAGAGGTCACGTCAAACCATGGGCGCTCTAATTATTTGAAAATCGGTTTCCGATCCAGTATGCCCTTCGAGTTGCGCTTAAGAGGACCTCATGACCACACTGCCTCCCGCCCTCACATCCGGCTACAGACGATTCCGCGGCACCCGTTACCGGGAAGAAGCGCTGCGATATACCGAACTCGCCGACGGGCAATCGCCGCGGACCATGATCGTCGCCTGTGCCGACAGCCGCGTTGATCCGGCGACCATATTCGGCGCGGCGCCCGGAGAACTGTTCGTGGTCCGCAATGTGGCTAATCTGGTCCCGCCCTGCTCGACAACGCCGTTGGACCTGCACGGCACGTCCGCCGCCCTCGAATTCGCCGTTTGCCAGTTGGGTGTACGCGATATTGTCGTAATGGGCCATGGCGATTGCGGCGGTGTCGCCGCGTCGCTCGCCGCCGCTGAAAACCGCCCTGTCGGACAGTTCTTAGCGCCCTGGGTCGACCTTTTGTCGCACTCGCGCGACGGTATTCTCGCCGACCAGTCTCTGACTGATCAATCGGCAAGACAGACGGCGCTGGAACATGAAGGTATCTGCCTGTCGCTGGAAAATTTGATGTCCTTTTCCTTCGTGGCGGACGCGATCGCCGCACAACGACTGGCGCTCCATGGCGTCTGGTTCGCCATTGGCAGCGGCATACTGCACTGGTTTAATGGTGAAACCGGCCGGTTCGAATCCATCGAGGCTTAGCCGTCTCACGGGAACGGAATAATGAGACTTCTGCCGCGGGGCGATAGGCGCTAAAATCCAACCGCAGAATTAGAAGGATAGTCATCATGCCGCGCTTCAAGGACTATATCCCCCACGGCGTTATTCCAGCGACCCTGCTGGCATTCAACGACGATTTTTCCATCGATGAAGAAGCGACGCGGGCGCATCTGGCCCATGTGGGCGCGGTCAAGGGGATCACGGCCATAACGGTCAACGGCCATGCCTCCGAAATCCATGCCTGTTGCGAGGACGAGCAGAAACGCATTCTCGATGTATCGCTGGACGAAGTCGGCGACCGGCTGCCGTTGATCACGGGTGTCTGGGCCGATGGCAGTCATGAGGCGGCGAAAATCGCCCGCTGGTCGGAGGCGGCAGGCGCGTCGGCCCTGCTGATTTTCCCGCCCCAGCCGATCATGATGATTCAGGGGCAGATGAAACCCGAGATGGGGCTCACCCATTTCAAGACCATCGCCGATGCCACCGACCTGCCGCTGATCGCGTTCCAGTATCCCAATGAGATGGCCTACCGCATGGAGACCATGCACCGGCTGAAGGAAGAAGTGCCGACGCTGATAGCCATGAAGGACTGGAACATGGGCCCGCTTCACGAAGCCCATGTGAAGGAGCTTCAGTCGAACACGCGGCCGTTCAACGTGCTGTCGACCAACAGCGCCTGGCTCATGTCCTCGCTCACCATGGGCGCCAACGGGCTGCTGTCCGGTTCGGGCAGCGTCATCGCCGATCTGCAGGTGGCCCTGTTCGATGCCATCCAGGCGGGCGATCTGAAACGCGCCCAGACCATCAATGACCGTATCTACCCGACGGCGCAGTGCTTCTATGGCGCGCCGGCCACCGACATGCATAACCGCATGAAGGAAGCGCTGGTCATGCTGGGCCGCCTGCCCAAGGCGGTAGTCCGCCCGCCGCTGACCAAACTGACCGAGGCCGAACTGGCGACAGTCCGCGGCGCGATCGAGAAAGCCGGCTTGAGCTATGAAGGGGCGGATATTCTGAAACGGGCGGCCTAATACAAAATGATCTTAAATGGGAGCATGCGGCAAAGACCCACCTCCCCTGGCCCCTCCCCCCTGAAGGGCGGAGGGGAACGATATGGCACGATCTGAGCGGACTCCCTCTCCGCCCTCGGGGGCGGAGAGGGTTGGGGAGAGGTGGGGGGTTGCGACGCGAAGCGGCGCAAGGCTGCGACTTAATCGCATAGCACCCTGGGTGAGGCCGCGACATGACCGTTGAACCGCTTTTGCCGGTCGAGCTGGGTCAGGGCAAAATCCGCTATGCACAAGGCGTGAAAGCCGGACGATGGGTGTTCGTCACCGGCTGCATGGCGCAGAATTTTGCCGATGGCATCGCGCCGGGGGTGATTGCCCAACCCCTGCCCCATGGCGGCCTGCCCAAGCGCGAAAAAGAAGCCGGCCTTATATTCGATCACATTGCGCGGGTGCTGAGCGAAGGGGGCACCGATCTTTCCAACCTGGTGCGGACCGATCAGTATTATACGACGGTCGAGGCCGTGCCGCCCTACCAGGCGGTTCGCCGGCGGACGCTGGGACAACTGATCCCACCATCCACCTCCATCGCCATGCAGCGATTCGTGCTGCCGGACGCCGATATGAATCTACAGGCGATAGCCATCGTCCCGGAGGACGGTTTCCAGGTCGACCATCTGCACCATCGAACCATCCAGTCGCGCCCGACGTCGGGCTATTCACCGGCGCTTACGGCGGGCGATTTCGTGTTCCTGCCCGGCAGCACCACCATGGCCATGGTGGACGAACCCAGCATCAACGGCGTCGCCGCCGCGGCCCGCATGCCTGAAGGGATGCAGTGGGGCGGCCAGCCCATCAAGCTTGAGACCGAGTTCATCGTCACCGAACGCATTGCACCGTCCCTTGAGTTAGCCGGATCGCGTCTCGAAGATGTGGTGAAGGCGCAGATTTATCTGACCGACCCCAACGATTATTCGGCGTTCAACGAAGCCTGGGCGCGGCACTTCGGCGAAGACGGCCCGGCGCTCTCGGTTATCCCCTGCATTGAACGTGGGCTCGCGGTGATCGATGGGAAGATTGAAATCAATATCCTGGCGCTCAAATCAAACGGCGCCACGAAAAAGCAACACATCGACGCCGGAATCGTACCCGGTTTTCGCCACCAGCCGCAGGCCGTAAAAGCCGGCGACATGCTGTTCCTGTCGGGCCTAATGGCCATCGACGAAAACGGCCTGAAGGCAAACGCCCGGCCCGACCCGCACCAACCCTGGTTTGGCTCCAGCGCCGCCGCTCAGGCGGAGATCATTATCGACCATGCCAGCCGGCTATGCGAAGCCGCCGGAACAAGCATCGCCAACGCCGTCCGCATCCAACAGTTCCACACCGACATGTCGGAATTCTACCCGGTCTACAAAGCCTGGGAGCGCACACTCGACGGCGCGCCGGTGCCGTTTGCAGCGGTCGAAATCCCGTCCCCCCTTCCCGTCCCTGGCGCAACCCTGCTGATGGATATCTGGGTCTACTGTCCCTGACCAGCATCCCAGAGCTTTGCTGTGATCATCTGCGTCAGGCCCGATCTGAGGTCGAGTTCAAAGGGGGGAAAGGGGGGTATGTAAAAAATCGTGGATCAACCCCATGCACAGTAGAAAAACTGCGACATAATGTTGGGAAAGTGCCTATTGAGACCTCCTTACCACAGTCACGCCGCCAATCGGTTCCAGGTTGGAACGACTTGTCTCCTGCACCCAGATAGACGGGCTGTCCGAGACCTCACTCTTCGCGCGGTACGATGTCGTAGGTTCGGGAATCCACTTCCAACACCGAATCCATGAAGCGGACGGAAATGTTCACATTCCCTTCGTTGCGCTGCCTCTGTAACAGGTGGTTTATGGGCACCGAGTTACCAGAAATCCCTTTATTTAAGCCAATTTCAAGGGTGTTC
>JAQBTY010000104.1 GCA_027624735.1 Pseudomonadota bacterium
TATCAGACAATTTTCGCGTCATATCTCCAAAGGATTTTCGGGTTCTGACGTGAGCGGAGTATAGCGATCATCAAGCGCCTCAATTCCCTCGGCCAGGACATCCTTGGTGGTTGAAATTTCATAGAGAGTCGTTTGGGCGCAGCCGGTCATCAGCCAGACCAAAAGCGCGCCGGCAAGAGCGCCGGCCGCTCCATCTTTTCTGGCTAATTTGGCTGTGTCTCGGGCCATCGTGGTGCTTCGACTCCAGTTTCAGCGGGTTGTCAGACAACTGAAATCCATGGTGCGGGGGTCGGAGCGTAAAATCAAGAAATTGTTATGGTTAACGCTTATTCCCTTGATGTTTTCGGCGCGGAACTGGCCGTCGGGGCTGGTGGCCGCGCCTGCCGGGGCGTTTTGCCTCTGAACGGGGCGCCCGGTCAGCCAGTTCCAGAGAAAGACTGCCGGTCAGGGGATTGGATTCGGCAAGGCGAAGGCTCAGCGCATCGCCAAGCCGAAATTCTTCATCGGCTGCGTCGGACCGCAGCGACCGTCGTGTCTCATCATAGGTGTAGTAGGCGTCGCCCAGGGCTGAAACCGGCACGAGCCCATTTGCGCCGCTCTCGTCCAGCACCACGAACAGGCCGAATCTTTCGACGCCGGTTACGCGCCCGGCAAACACCGCGCCGATTTTATCGGCCAGATAATGTGAACACAGCCGGTCAAAACATTCTCTTTCGGCCGCCACCGCCCGGCGTTCAGTCATGGAAATATGTTCACCAATGTCCGAAAACAGGAGCCCGGCATCGTGCTTTAGCGCGCCGGCGCCGAGCCGCAAGCCGGCGATGAGCGCACGGTGAACCAGAAGATCGGAATACCGCCTGATCGGCGAGGTGAAATGGGCATAGTGCCTCAACGCAAGGCCGAAATGTCCAATATTTTCAGGGCTGTATACCGCCTTGGCCTGACTCCGGAGGATGGCGTCCTGGACCGCGCCGGCGAACGGCTTTCCGGCAATCCGGTTCACCAGCTGTGCGAAATGCCGCGGCCGCACGGCTTGTCCGCCAGCGAGGCGCAACCCCAGTGTCTGCAGATAGCTTCGCAGCGCCGCCACGCGGTCCAGGGCCGGATCATCATGCAACCGGTACATGCAGGGCTGGCCCACCGCCTCCAAGGTCTCGGCGGCGGAAATATTGGCCAGAATCATGAACTCCTCGATCAGGCGGTGGCTATCCAGCCGTACGCGTCGGTCAATACGCGCCACAGAGCCATCTTCCGCCAGAACGATACGGCGCTCGGGGAGATCGAGGTCAAGCGCGCCACGGCTCTCTCGTGACTTTAACAGGGCTGTAAAGGCGCCGTAGAGGGGATCAAGAAGCCCGGGGGGTATTGTGGCTATTTCTTCGTCCGGTCCACTGTCCCGACAGCGCTGCACCTGGTTATAGGTAAGCCGCGCCGCCGAACGCATCATCGCGCGGTGGAAAGTGTGACGGCGCTTTTGGCCGTTCGCATCGATCCACATATGAACAGCCAGACAGGGCCGGTCTTCGTCGGGGATGAGCGAACACCATCCGTTCGACAGGGCTTCGGGCAGCATCGGGATTACCCGGTCGGGCAAATAGACGGAATTGCCGCGTAAATGAGAATCGGTGTCGAGGGGGGCATCCGGGTGGACATACCAGCCGACATCGGCGATCGCGACGACCAGATGCCAGCCACCCGGGTTGTCCGGATCTTTGTCAGCCTCCGCCCATACCGCGTCATCGAAATCCCGCGCATGCTCGTCATCGATGGTGACCAGCGGCAGAGCCCGAAAATCCTCACGGTCGTCCATGGGCGCCGCCTCGGCTCGTTCCGCCTGGCGCAGCGCATCCGGCGTGAAGCTCTCGGGGATATCACTCTTGGCGATGACCAACGGGCTGACAGACCGCGGGTCCGATTCGTGACCTATGCGGCCGACGACACGCGCCAGCGGCAGGCCAAAAGCCCGGCCGGGCAGCGTCTCGCAGGCAACCAGCTCGCCATCTTCCGCTTCCCCGGTATTGGCTTCGGCGATCAGGAACTCGGACTTGTACCGCCGGTCGGCCGGTTCCAGGCGGCCGCCATCCGGGCGCGTCCGGAAAACGCCAAACACCCGGGCAGGCCGCTGTTCCAGAACGCGCATGATCCTGGCCGTGTAGCTCCCGGATGATTGTCGGCTCAGACGCGCTAGAATTCGGTCTCCCAACCCCGGCGCGCGGCCGCGCCCGCCTTCAAGAATAAGCCGGATGCGGGGGGCTTGATCGGACAGGCGCTCGTCCGTTGGTTTGACGATGGCGTCGCCGTCCGAATCGAACCCGGCGATTTCCAGCACGGTCACGCTCGGCAGCAGATTGCCGATGCCATATCGGCGGCCACGGCCGCGCCGGATTGAACCGTCTTCCTCCATCTCCACGAGCATATCCGCGACGAGGGCGCGGTCCTGGCTGGAAAGACGAAAGGCGCGGCCTATCTCCCGCTTGCCTACCGGCGAGGGGCTGTCACGAATAAATTTGAGGATTGCCTCTCGGGTTGGCAGCTCAGGCTTCTGTCGGTTCTGCGCCACCGATCAGGCGGCGTTGGATGACGGCGCGGCTTTCTTCGCCGGCGTTTTCTTCTTCGCCGATGCTTTCTTTTTGGCCGGTGCCTTCTTAGCCGGCGCCTTGCCTTTCTTTCCTTTTGCTGCCCGGGCCGCGAGCAACTCAACCGCCTGTTCCAGGGTGAGGGACTCTTCGGTTTCGGATTTGGGGACCGAAGCGTTGATCCGCCCATGCTTTACGTAAGGACCATAGCGGCCCTTGTAGATATTGACCGGCTTGCCATCGGCCGGATGGGCGCCAAGCTCGCGCAACGGTTCGGCGGCCTTCTTGGGCGGCTTTTCCTTGATGACGGTGACGGCCCGGTTGAGACCGATCGACAGCACATCTTCGTCGGGGCCCAGCGAGACGTAAGCGCTTCCAAGCTTTAAGTAGGGGCCGAACCGTCCGATACCGACGGAAATCATCTCGCCGGTTTCGGGATGCTTGCCGATTTCGCGCGGTAAGGCCAGCAGGGCAAGTGCGATTTCCAACGTGACATCGATTGGCGCGATGGACTTCAACAGCGTTGCGCGCTTCGGCTTCTTTTTTTCCTCGGGCTCGCCGAGCTGAATATAGAAACCAAACGGCCCTTTGCGCAGGGTAACGTCGTTATTGGAAGCCGGATCGGTACCGAGCAGCTTCGGAAGGTTCAGGGAGGCACTATCGGAATCGTCGTCGCCATTCGCCGACAACGCCCGTGTGTATTTGCATTCTGGATAGTTGCTGCAGCCGACGAAGGGTCCGCCGCGACCTAGCTTGAGGCCAAGACGTCCGGTTTTGCAGACCGGGCATTCCCGCATCGCTTCGCCATTTTCCGCCTTCGGGAAAAAATGCGGACCCAGATCCGCGTCCAGCGTATCGATCACGTCCGATATCTTGAGCGGTTCCGTGTCCTTGATTGCCTGGTGGAAGGCTTCCCAGAATTCCCGCAGAACGCCCTTCCAGCCGGTATCGCCATTGGCGACTGAATCCAGCTTGTCTTCCAGCTCGGCGGTAAAATTGTACTGGATATATTTGTTGAAATAGCCCGACAGGAACGCGGTTACGACGCGCCCCCTGTCTTCCGGGATAAAGCGGCGGCTTTCCAGCCTTACATAATCACGATCCTGCAGCACCGAAATAATCGATGCATAGGTCGATGGCCGGCCAATCCCGAGTTCCTCCATCTTGCGAACAAGGCTCGCTTCGGAATAGCGCGGCGGCGGTTTGGTGAAGTGCTGGTCCGGTTTAACCGGTCCGTTGGTCAGGGATTCGTTCTCGGCCACCTTGGGCAGGATCTTGTCGGTGTCGGCATCGTCTTCCGCCGGCTCGTCGCGATCTTCCTGATACAGTTTCAGGAAACCGTCGAATGTGATGATGGAGCCGGTGGCCCGCAAAATGGTCTGGTTGTCGCCCGTTGCAACGTCGATGGCGACCTGTTCAAGCGCGGCGCTTTTCATTGCACTGGCGACGGTGCGTTTCCAGATCAAATCGTATAGGCGCTTGCCGTCCTCATCGAGATATTGCGCGACATGGCTGGGCAGACGGGAAACATCCGTTGGCCGGACCGCCTCATGCGCTTCCTGCGCATTCTTGGATTTGGTGCGGTAGACGTTGGGCGTTTCCGGCACATAGTCCGCGCCGAACATGGTGCCGATAAGGGCCCGGTTCGCGGTGATAGCTTCCTGCGCGATGGTAACGCTGTCGGTCCGCATATAGGTAATCAGCCCGACGGTTTCACCGCCGATATCGACACCTTCGTAAAGCTTCTGCGCCGTCCGCATGGTACGGATCGCACCGAAGCCGAGTTTGCGCGAGGCTTCCTGCTGCAACGTCGATGTGGTGAACGGCGGGTAGGGATGGCGCGCCACCGATTTGCGCTCGATCTTTCGAACGCGAAAGGCGCCAGCCTTTACCGCGTCCGTGGCGCGCTGGGCGTCGGCTTCCGAGGCAAGCGTATACCGGTCAAGTTTTTGCCCGTCGAGGTGGGTCAGGCGCGTCGTGAGCGTGGCGCCGGCGACGGTGCCGAAATTCGCTTCGACAGTCCAGTATTCGCGAGGGTTAAAAGCCTCAATCTCGCTTTCCCGTTCGCAGATCAGCCGCAGGGCGACCGATTGCACACGCCCGGCAGAGCGGCTTCCCGGCAGTTTGCGCCACAGCACCGGTGACAGGGTGAAGCCGACCAGATAATCAAGCGCCCGGCGCGCGAGGTAGGCTTCTATCAACCCATCATCAAGCCCGCGCGGCTGCTGTATGGCCTCGAGGACGGCGGATTTGGTGATTTCATGGAAAACAATGCGTTGGACGGTGACGCCCTGTAGAACATTTCTTTGCAGGAGTTCTTCGCGTACGTGCCAGGAAATTGCCTCGCCTTCGCGATCCGGATCGGTTGCCAGGTAAAGGTGATCGGCGCCCTTGGTGGCTTTGGCGATGGCATTGATATGCTGCTCGGACCTCTCGCCGATCTGCCAAACCATGCTGAAATCGTGATCCGGGTCGACCGAGCCGTTCTTTGCCGGCAGGTCGCGCACATGGCCATAGCTCGCCAGCACGATATACCCGCTGCCGAGATACTTGTTTATAGTCTTGGCCTTAGCTGGCGACTCGACGACTACAACGTCCATATGGCTACACAAATCCGTAACAAAAAATAGGCGCCGGACTGGGCCGACGCGTGACTGTACCTTTAATAGGGTTGCCGCTTTGTTTACGAAACGAGCGAAACGCGGTTCCCCGGATGGCGTTCGAGACGTCCCGCCAACTCCAGTTCCAGGAGCACCATGACCATCAAGGCGTGAGACAATTGGCACTCACGAAGCAATTCGTCAACACTTACCGGCACAGGCCCCAATAATTCAAGAATCAATGTTTGAGCCCGCGACACCTCTATTTCATTCGGAATATCAACAGGTTGCCTTAATTTTTCGCCGGGCGAGCCTTTTCTCCCTGCGGAAGATTTCATGGCCTCCAAATTTTCTATAACGTCGTCAACGCTCTCTGTCAGGACGGCGCCGTCGCGAATCAGGCCGTTGGTGCCGCGATAGCGCGGGTCGAGCGGTGAACCTGGTACGGCAAAGACCTCGCGGCCCTGTTCCAGGGCCATGCGCGCCGTGATCAGGGATCCTGACCGAGGCGCCGCCTCAATCACCAGGACGCCCAGGGAAAGACCGGAAATCAGCCGGTTTCTCGGCGGAAAATGCCGTGCAATGGGTTGTGTGCCAAGCGGTTGTTCCGCAATGACCGCCCCATGGTCCAGCAGGTCTTCATATAAGGGCTGGTTTTCACGCGGATAGGTCACATCGACCCCACCGGCGACGACCGCGATCGTACCGGTCTTGAGAGCGCCCTGATGGGCGGCGGTATCGATGCCGCGGGCCATACCCGATGCCACCACCAGATCGCAGGCCCCTAAATCAGCCGCGATATCCCGCGTGAAACGCCGTCCCGCGGCGGAGGCGTTTCGGGCGCCGACGATGCCGATACAATCGCGCCCCAGCAAGGATACGTCACCCATGACCTGGATTAAGGGCGGGGGATCGGCGATCACGGCAAGGGGCGATGGGTAGTCGGATTCTCCCAGCGTGATCAACCTGCCGCCGAGCTGGTGAAGCGCCTCGATTTCCGCCTCCACCGCCGCGCGATCGGCAAGCCGGATGGCCCGTTTGCGGCCGCCCCTGCGAGATAATTCCGGCGCCGCCGCCAGCGCCTCCGCCGCGCTGGTGAAACGGTCCATCAAAGCAAAGAAAGTCGCCGGCCCGACATTCTGGCTGCGGATCAACCGTAGCCGGTTGAGCCGTTCTTCGCTGGAGAATATGACCGGCATCGTATCCATGGGAGACATCCCAACATGGAAACCAAGGCGTGTAAAAGAATGATTTTAGACCTTACGTCAGGTTTAGAGCACTATCCGGTCAAATGGTGCCATTTGATCGGATAGTGCTCTAACCGCCGATACGCGATTCGGTTCCGTTGAGGAGGCGGCGGATATTGGGAATATGCCGCGACCAGACCAGTATCGTCACCAGGATAGTGAATTCGGCGATCTGCGGGGTGGAAAGCCAGTAGGTTAGCGGCGGGATGCACAAGGTGGCGATCAGCGCGGCGAGGGACGAGTAGCGGGATATCACCAAGACAAGCAGCCATATGGCGATACAGATCAAGGCGGGTTGCCAGGCGAGCGCCAGCATCACACCGGCAGCGGTGGCGACGCCCTTGCCACCCCTGAATTTCAGCCAGACCGGAAATAGATGGCCAATGAGGGCGCCAAGGGCGGCAACCATCATCATGTCGGGGCCGAACTGCGCGCCGATCAACATCGCGCCCGCGCCCTTCGCCGTATCCAGCACCAGGGTGAGAGCGGCCAGTCCCTTCCGGCCGGTTCGCAATACGTTTGTTGCCCCGATGTTGCCGGAACCGATGTTCCGCACATCGCCAATCCCCGCCATCTTGGTGAGAATGAGGCCGAAGGGAATGGAGCCGAAAAAATAGCCGCCAGCCAACGCCGCCGCCAAGTAAGGCCAGGCAAATTCCCAACTGATTGGGTCGATCACGTCGTCTTTCTCCGTTTTTGGCGGCATCGCCATAAGCCGTGGCTGCATCTTCCTCTATCTCGCCGTAATGTCCAAGAGGCTGAAGTCGGGTATGCCATTCAGCCGCACTTTTGGCGGCCAAATACCCCGCCAATCCGATGACAAAAAAAATCTACACATCGCAGGCCGGGTCGATTAAGATATCCCTGCTTAATAGAAACCGGTGACTTCAAACCGGACGCCTAAGAATAATTATCTTTCGGTTTTTCAACCGGAGCCAATGGGGGACTAATAGGATGAACTTCGATCCGAGTGTTCGGGAGATGACTAATGTCGCCGCTGTTGCCGGCGAAGTTACGCTGTTTAGAGCCGTTATTGCTCGTGCTTTTCATGATGCCTTAAACCGTCGTGCGGTCGACAGTAAAGTCGCCGATAGCGAAGCGCGTGAGGCCCGCATGCTGCGGGAAGAGGCGCGTACGTGGTTGCTGTCCGACAGCATCGATTTTCGACGGGTTTGTCAGTGGGCCCTGTTGGAGCCGGAAGCCGTCCGTGATTCCGCCCGGCGCGCGATCGATAAATGCGATGCCGCCGGGAGCGGTGACGTCCGCGCCGCCTGACGGTATTTCTAAAGACTCAAAGAAAAATCTCAAACAAATGGCTCGTCCCCTCATCGGGGGCGGGCCATTTGTTTATCTTGTGTGTCGTTTCAATGAAAAATAGATCGATGAAAAATAGGCGGCAAGCGCTCAGCGCTTCACATCGCATTCGATACGCCACGTGATAGCGCCGGCCTGGTCGGATTCGTCATAATTGACACGCGAATTTTTCAATCGTGCGCGCGCAATGTCGGCGAGGCCTTTCTGGAGTTCATCGGGCAATTCATCCAACGCCAGGCTGATCACGACGGGCTCTTTGGCGCGCGGCGATTTTTTCTTCTTCGTTTTGGCCCCCTTGGTCCAGATATCGTCCCAGCCCGACCGGTATTGCGGCGTCTTGACGTTGCTGAAAAATCCGTAATGGACGGCGCCGGCGCCGCCAATCGATTCGCGGCTCGATTTTCCACCCTCGGCTTTAGAGGTGGTGGTTGACGTGCTGTCAGAGGCCGTGACGGAGTCGGATGTAGACGGCGTCTCCGCCGGTTTGGACGGTGTCGCCGCCGGTTTGGACGCAGCGGGTTTTGGTGTCGGTGTTGATTTTGTCGTTTCGCTCATGGCTACCTAAATCTTCCGGAATATTGATGCCGATCTGCTACACCGTCATCCGCGCGGACGCAAGACCGTGCAGCACAACCACATGCTTGCAGGGCAAGATAATCTCTTGCAGCGCGCGTCGCCGACCCGGCTACGGCGCGGCGTGCGCCCTATTCAGTGCGCTGAATCAGGTGGTAACCAAAATCGGTCTCGACCACATCGCTCAGATCGCCAACGTCCATGGCATAGGTCGCTGTTTCAAATTCCGGCACCATTTGGCCGCGCCCGAAACTACCCAGATCGCCACCCTGGGCGCCCGACGGGCAGTCGGAATTGGCCCGCGCGATCTCGGCAAAATCGGCGCCGCCTTCGATCTGAGTTTTTAGATCGGCAATTTGCGTGGCGGCGTCTTCCTTGCTACGGGTGGCCGACGATGAAGCCGAACCCTGGTACATCAGCAGAATATGGGAAGCGCGTACTTGATCAGACATGAATCATTCTTTCGATTGAAAAATTAAGGCGGCCGGCGCCGGAAACCCGGACCGGATTGTAGGTTACTCCGCCGCCTGGGAGGGGAGGTAATTGTCCTCGACGGTACGCTTGTTCATGGAGAATTTGGACTCCACCGTCGTGTAATCCTTATACCCGAGCCGGGCGATGACTTTCATTTTCAGCGTATCCACCAGCCCGTCCGCGGTGATGTAATCGTCGTCGATGTGGACGGCGACGACGCGGCCAAATACCACATGGTGGACGGATTCCGGTGCATGACCCGGCAGCACGACGGTCTGATGGTAGACGCATTCGAAATGGGCCGGCGATTCCGCCACCCGCCGGGGCTTCACCTTGACGGAGGGCGCTGGCGTCAAACCGGTCTCGATCATCTCGTCGATGTTCGGATCGTCGATCCAGCTGGTGTCGTTCATCTTGTCCTTGTTGTCCCAGGTCGCGATATTGAAGACGAATTCGCCGGTTTCTTCCGCATTCAAAACCGAGTCTTTCTTGCTGCCGTCTTCGCGCGAACCGCCGGAAAACATCACGAAGGGGGGGTTATAGGACAGCCCGTTGAAATAGCTATAGGGCGCCAGATTGCCGATCCCATCCTTGCTGATTGTGCTGATCCAGCCGATCGGGCGCGGTACCGTCAGCGCCTTGATCGGGTTGTAGGGCAGGCCGTGATCGTTCTTGTCCGCATCGAAATACATGGAAAGCTCCGTTTGTCCGTCTTTGCCCTATTATCCCGTGTCCGCCCGCGCTTTAAAAGCTCTATGTCGCCATACGTGTCGTCGCCCAGAAAAGGATCGGCGGTATGGTGAGGGCCGCGAGAATCGTTTCAGCGGTCAGAATGCCCGCCATCAGCGGCGCGTCGCCGCCCATCTGGCTCGCCAGCACGTAGGATGTGGCGGACGCCGGGGTAGCCGTAAACAGCGCGACAATCGCGAAGGGAACACCGGTCACCCCGATCAGATACGCGGCCCCAATTCCAATGGCCGGCATGACCAGCAGCTTGAGCGCACAAGTGGCGAAGACCGCGACGATACGGGCGCTCCCAAGACCGATCACCAGGCCGGCCCCGACACAGAGCAGCGCCACCGGCAAGGTGGCCCGGTCGAGGATCAACAGGACCGAATTCACGATTCCGGGCAGGGGCAGGGATGTTGCATTCAGTATCCAGCCGACCGCACAGCCGACGATGATCGGATTTTGGACAATCTGTTTGGGGACGCTGGAAAAATCCGCCTTGCCGTTTTGCGCGAAAGCCGCGAGCCCGGCGATGCAAATGATGTTGAGGATGGGCATGGCGATGGCGATGAAGAAGGCGCCGACCACCAGCCCCTCCGAACCGAACAGGGACTGGGCGACGGCGAGCCCGACATAGGCGTTCATTCTGACGGCTCCTTGCAGCACCGAGCTGAACCCCGATCCGTCGATGCGTAACAGAGGGCGAGTCGCCAGTGTCACCAGGGTTATTGCGATGGACACCACCAATATCGTAAGACCGAAAATGCCAATGGGCAGCACCGCCAGATCGGCGGCCGCCAAATTGCGAACGATCAGGGCGGGCAGGAAGACATAGTAGGCCATGCGTTCCGCCGGTCCCCAGAACCCATCGCCCGGAAAGCCCATGCGCTTGAACCCATAGCCCAGCAGGATCAGCATAAAGATCGGCACAATGGAGCCGGCAATCGCTAGCATGGAGGGGACGCCTTTCCGGGCTGCCGCCGGGAGGATCGGCGGGTGGCGCTTTAGTTATCGCCCCTGCTTCCCGCGCGCAAGGGCTGGAGAGCCGGAGCAGAACGCGGATGGCGAGGCGCCAGCCCACCGCCCCTGACCCCTCCGCCCATTGGGGCTAGCAGATTCACACATTTTTTCGGAGGGTCCATCCTTGGCTCATGGCTTTGAATTGATCCCATCCGGACGCGATGGTTTTAGGGCGGACGCATTCCGGTAAATTAAAAAAAACCGCGGCGGAAAAAAGCGCAGTTTTGCGGGAAAAACACTATGTTTGACCCCCTGAAACGGGTGTTTTTTGAGGGTTTTTGAGGGTTTTTGAGGGTTTTTGACGGTCCTTTTAGCGATCCCGGCCGGCCCGGCGGAACGGCGGACAGGAAGACCACGAGGACAGTGCGCCTCGGCGAATATTACAGCGCCGGGGAAATCCGCGCCTGGTTGTGCTGGCTTAACTGCATAAGAATACGCTCAATATCCCGCGCTCCGATCCACCAGTTGCAGCAAGGGGTCGCCGGCGCGCAGGCGGCGGATGTTGTCCGCTACCTGGGGGGCTACATGCTCGGGGCGGGATTTCCGCGCCGTATGGGGCATCATGGTGATGCCGGGATGGGTCCAGAAGGGATGCTTCGTCGGCAGTGGTTCTGTTCGGTAGACGTCGAGGGTCGCCGCCGCCAGGTGTCCGGAATCGAGCGCCGCGATCAGATCGTCGTCGACCACGTGCTGGCCGCGGCCGATATTGATCACAGCGGCGCCCTTGGGCAGCATGGCGAAGGTTCGGGCGCTGAGGATATTTTCCGTGACCTGGGTCAACGGCAGCACGTTCACGACGATTTCGCAGCGCGCCAGGAAGGGCGCGAGTCCCTCCGCCCCATGAAAATTGTCGATGCCCGGCACGGCCTTGGGATTGCGTGTCCAGGCGGCGACCTGAAAGCCCACATCGCGGACCAGTGTCGCGCACGGCATGGCGATGTTGCCAAGGCCGAGAAATCCGACGCGCCGTTCGCCGGCATCCAGCACATCGGGCTTGTCCCAGATGCCGGCGCGCTGATTGGCCAGGAAATAGGGCATGTTGCGGTGATGGCGCAGCACATGCAGCAGGACATATTCGGCGATCATGCGGTCGCCTTCGGGCCGGCCGGCGCGGGCGATGGGAATGTCGCGCGGCAATTCCGGATCCTCCAGCAGGCTGTCGATGCCGGCCTGCAGGGCGATGATCAGCCTGAGGCTGGGAAGGCGCGCATAGAGGCCCGGCGCCTTTTTGGCGAGCAGCGCAATTTCGACGTCCTCAAGATTATCCGCGTCCGCATCGGTGCGGAATTCTTCTCCGGGCAATGCTTCCCGCAACGCCCCAATCCACCGATCGGCCGGCCCGACGGTGGACGCCAACAATACCGACATATTTTTCTCCCTGATTTCTTATTGCGTTTCTACAGCCGATTGGGCGACCGGTAGCCGTCTTCCTTGCGTTGCTTCATATAGGCCTTGTACATCTGGCGTTTGTCCGGATCGTTGTTTTCCTTGTGGATATAGGGGCAGACATCGACACAGATGTGACAATAGGCCTCGTGCAGCCGGGAGTAGGGATAGCATTTCTCCATATCGATGCGCCATCGCTTGATCCCTTCGGTCAGGATGTGGTCGGTGGCGATGGCGTCGCCCGGACAATTGTTGCGGCATAGATTGCACTTTTCGCAGTAATCCTGCACGCCGAACTCAAGCGGGGAATCGGAAAGCAGCGGCAAATTGGTGGTGACGAAGCTGGGCCTGAAATTGGCGCTCACTTCCGGATTGATCAGGCTGCCGTGGCGTCCCAATTCGCCGAGGCCGCTGTGATAGAGCGTCGGGATCACCATGATCTGGGTCGCCCCGTTGTGATGCGCCCAGGCCGCATAGCCGAGATCGCGCACATGGGCGGCAAGCTCGGTGGCGATTTCCGCGACCTTTACGTAGACCGCGTAGGTTTCCGCCTCGATGGAGCGCGATCCTTTGAGCACGTTGGCGTAATCTTCCTGCACGACGATCGAAATG
>JAQBTY010000105.1 GCA_027624735.1 Pseudomonadota bacterium
GGCGTTTCAGACATAAACGGGCGGGTCTGAGACCCGCCCCTACGTTCCAGATCTTTTGTAGGGGCCGGTCTGAGACCGACCCGTTGCCAATAGTTACATTTGGCCTAATTAAGGCGTGTATCAACTCAGCGGCTTGTAATCCGGGTACCGCGCGCTGTAATCGATCTTGAACACCTGGCGGGAATTTTCGCCAAGTATCTTGCGCTTCTGCTTTTCATCCAGGAACGGCAGGTCATAGATCACGCTCGGCACATCCATGTCCCAGTGCGGATAATCGGACGCGTAAAGCAGCGTGTTCTCCGCGTCGATCATTTCGAAGGTCTTCTCCAGCGCTTCGGGATGCATCTTTTCGCAGGGCTGCGTACTGTAAAACATATCCTTCATATATTCGCTGGGCAGTTTCTTCAGCGCCGCCGCTTCCGAGGTGCGCATCATGTACTCATGATCGAGGCGCTGCATCAGGAACGGAATCCAGGCGAGCCCGCCTTCAGCCCAGACCACCTTCAGCTTGGGAAACCGTTCGTTCAGTCCGTTGGTGATCCAGTTGGTGATGTGGAACATCACGTACCAGGGGAACGACAGGGAATGAACGGCAATAAACCGGCTCGCCTGACGCAGATGACCGCCGCTCCAGTTGGTGCCGGAATGGAAGGAAAGCGGCTTGCCGATTTCTTCCATCAGGGAATAGCATTTCATCAGATCGTCGGAATGCACCGCCGTATCGCGCACCGAGGCGACGCAGAATCCGGCCACGTCCTTGTTATCGGCGTATTCCTCAATGATTTCGTACGCACCACGATGGTGATTGAACGGCAGGCAGATCAGCGCCTTGATCCTGGGCGAGTTGGGCAGCACCGTCTCGACCAGCCAGCGGTTATAGGCCTTGGCCAGACGGTATTCGATTTCCGCTTCCGGATGCAGCCCGAGCCCCAGCATGGGACCGGGAAACAGGCAGGTGTAATCGACGCCCATGGCGTCCATCCAGCGATGCGTGATGTGCACCTGACGGTGTTCGCCACCGCCCGGCGTTAACTCCGTCCGGCGCAGCGGATAGCGGGTGATCCGGCCGCCGCGATCCTGATACCCGATGCGGCCGCCGCCGAAGATGCCGGCCGGCTTGCCGCGTGCCTTTTCGCTCTCGGCCAGTTGTTTGATGACGGGATCGTCGAGAAACTCGATAATTTCCGCCGCCGATTCGCTTTCATAATGATGCGAGTCGCAATCGATGATGGGAAAATCGTTTAACTTGCGCACATCACGCTGCTTTGCCGCATGGTTCAGCAGCTTGCTGGTATCCATGGACTCGACGCTCATCGAGTAGAATTTATCGCTACTTGGAAGCTCCATAGCTCACTCCTGCTAGATTTGTTATTCGACCCTATTTGGCCCGATTCTGACCCGATCGCGGACGATCCACAACCAAAATCCAAATATAATCTATTCTATGCGGCCGCCCGGTAAATGCGAAAAGGCGCTGTGCTCATGGGGCAGCCGTACCGGCCTCGATTCCCCCACATAGGAAGGGTTGAGCTGATCGAGGCTGGTCACGCCCAGAAGCCCCATGGTGCGTTCGATCTCGATTTCGAGGTGTTCGAGGCATTTGACCAGCCCGTCCGAACTGCCGGCGCCGAGCGCCCAGGCCTGGAGGCGCCCGATGGCGACCGCGTTGGCGCCGAGCGCGATGGCTTTGAGGATGTCGCCGGCGCGGGTAAAGCCACCATCGATAATGACCTCGCATCGTCCGTTCACGGCTTTGACGATTTCCGGCAGGGTATCGATGTTGCCGTAGACCTGATCGAGCTGACGGCCGCCGTGATTGGAAACATAAACACAATTCACCTCATGCTCGGCGGCGATCGCCGCATCTTCCGCCGTCTGAATACCCTTGATCACGAAGGGCACATTGCCGATGGCGTCCTGAATCATCTTGACGGTGTCCCAGGTAATGCCCTTCTGAAAGGCCCGTGCCGGCACGTTCCTGAGCGCCACCTGCCACGGGCTAAGCCGTTCGCGATTGCCGTAAAACGCCGAATCGACCGTCAGGGTGATCGAGCTGTAACCGGCATTGACCGCCCGTTTCGCCAGATCCCTGATCCATTGGTCATCGCCGCGTACATATATCTGGAAGGATTTGGGATGCGGGCTGTTTTCGGCGATAACTTCAAGGCTTGGTTCGGTGACCGTGCTGATGAAATTGATGGTGCCGAATTCCTCGCAGGCGGTATCCACATCGGCGGCGCCGTTGGGCGAGAAGTTGCTGATGCTGCCCATCGGCGCCATCAGAACCGGGATGCGGATCTTGTTGCCGAGAAAGGTCGTGCAGGTGTCGATTTCACGCACGTCGCGGCAGATACGGGGCCGAAAGGCGAGACAATCCAGCGCCAGCCGGTTGCGCCTGAGCGTGGTCTCGCTTTCCGCGGCGCCGCAAATGTAATCCCAGGTGTCCTGGCTCAGATTGCGCCGAGCCATCAGGATCATTTCATGGGCATTGTTGAAGTTGACTGTCATGAACGCGCCTCTCAAATGCTGAATTTATTATTGGATGGGTGCGAATTTACGGCTGATTCAGGGCCCGGTCTACCCTGCCGAAAATCATAAAAACCCGAATAGTTTCGCAGGGTTATCAACCAGTATTTTATGTCTGACGGTTTCATCGTCAATCCAGCCGAACAGAACGTCGAACAGATCCCCGTCATTGGGCATGGCGACGGGGCAGTTGGGGTGCGGCCAGTTCGTGCCCCAGATCACCCGGTCGGGGCATATGTCGATCAGCGCCCGGGCAAACGGTTCCATGTCGTCATATTCCGGTGGGCCGGCATCGGACAGCCGGTAAAAACTGCAGAGTTTCACCCAGCAATTTTCTTCGCGCTCAAACAATCGCAGCAAGTGTTGAAAGTCCGGATCGTCGATACCGTCTTTGCCGCGAATCCGGCCAAAATTGTCGATCACGCAGGGCACCGGCAATGTGGTCACAATCGGCGCCACCTGCGGCAGTTCCCTGATGTGCTGAAGGTGCACCAGAAACACCCATCCAAGATCAGCGATCCTGTGCGCCAGCGCCGCCATATCGGCCACGCCTGTCGAGGCGTTGGGCAGGGTCGATGCCCTTATGCCGCGAATGCCGCCTTCATCCAGCCGCCGGAGTTCCTGCCGGCTGACATCGGGCGCGACCAGCGCGACACCGCGGAAATTTTTCCCGGCCTCGGCGATGCCGTCGAGCAGAACCCGGTTATCGGTGCCATAAGCGCTCGATTGCACCATCACGCCACGCTCGACACCCAGCGCCCCCAACATCGTTTTAAATCGGCCGATGCCGCAATCCGGCGGATCGTAACGGCGGTTCTGCTTGGGCGGGTACTCGTCCATCGGCCCGAATATATGGGCATGGGTGTCACACGCCCCGCGCGGCACCGAAATCCGGGGCGTTCTGGTATTCAGATCGGGAAGCGGAGAGACCGGCGGCATGGTTTTACTGTAGTCAGTGGCGGAAGGTTATTCTGCACAGTTTAGCCGCGACCGGCCAGACCAGGGAACATTTTGTATGATTTGACCCAACCGGAAGCGGGCCGGTCTCAGACCGGGCCGCCTCGACCCTACTCTGCACTCCCTCCCTGGTAAATTTCGTGAGATAATGGCTAACAGATATCTGCTTAATTTCGGCTGATCCAAATGACCAGAAAGACCACCCCCTACAGGATCGTCATCGTCGGCAGCGGCTTCGGCGGCATCGCCATGGCGATCGCGTTAAAGAAAGCCGGCTTCGGTGAGTTTTCCATCGTCGAACGGTCGGGCGATATCGGCGGGGTCTGGCGCGATAATATATATCCGGGCGCGGCCTGCGACGTTCCATCGCGTCTGTATTCCTATTCGTTCGAACAGAAATACGACTGGTCGGAGGCCTTCGCGCCGCAGCGGGAAATTCACGACTATCTGCGGCGCTGCGCGGAAAAATATGGCGTACTGCCGCATATCCGGTTCAATACGGAGATTGAGAGCGCCGCCTTTGACGAAAAAGCCGGCAGTTGGACTTTGAGGAGCACCGCTGGCGAGACCATCGAGGCGGACATTTTCATATCCGCCATGGGTCTGTTCAACCAGGCCAAGCTGCCCGACATTCCCGGCCGCGAAGACTTCACCGGTACAAGTTTCCATTCGTCGCACTGGAACCAGGATTATGCGCTCGACGGAAAAACCGTCGCGGTAATCGGAACCGGCGCCAGCGCCATCCAGTTCGTCCCGGAAATCGCGAAACAGGTCGACCATTTATCCGTGTTTCAGCGCACGCCCCATTACATCATGCCAAAGGAAAAGCGCGGCTCGTCTCCGGCCGAGCGCAGCCGGTTTCAGCGCTCGATGCTGGGCCGCGAGCTGGAACGCTTCAAGATATTTCTCAATATGGAAAAAGGCACGCGCCGGCGCAGCTCCATCCCCAAGACGGAAGCCGCCGAACAGGTGTTTCTCAGGGGCCTCGAAAGACAGGTACCCGACCCCGCGCTCCGCGCCAAACTGACGCCCGATTATCATTTGGGCTGCAAACGGGTGTTGCGGTCGGATTCCTGGTACCCCGCCCTGCAGCGGCCCAATGTGGAACTGGTCGACACGCCCATCGAGTGCATTTACGCATCCGGCATCAAAACCCTGGACGGGCAGGCACGGGAATTCGACGCGATCATCCACGGTACCGGCTTTACCCCGACAGATTTTTTATCGCCGCAAAAACTGACCGGGCTGAATGGCATGGAACTCAACCAGGCGTGGCGCGACGGGGCCGAGGCCTATCTCGGCGTCACCATCGCCGGGTTTCCCAATCTTTTCATGATGTACGGCCCCAACACCAATCTGTCAGGCAGCATCATCTTCATGCTCGAAAGCCAGTC
Source organism: Pseudomonadota bacterium (assembly GCA_027624735.1). Taxonomy (GTDB): domain Bacteria; phylum Pseudomonadota; class Alphaproteobacteria; order MPNO01; family UBA2964; genus JAQBTY01. The sequence goes on from JAQBTY010000105.1 coordinate 4,878, forward strand.
GCGCTATATCGTGCGTTGCCTCCGGTCCCTGCGGCGGCGCAAGGCGCGCTACATGGCGGTGAACCAGGAGGCCCAGCGAAAGCTGAACGAGGAAATCCAGCGACGCATCGCCGCCACCGTCATCATGGACGACAATTGCCACAGCTACTTCAAGACCGCCGCCGGCAAGGTCACCACCCAATGGCCCGGCTATCTGACGGAGTACCGGCTAAGGACAAGCCGGGTTCACGCCGGGGACTACCTGTTTGCGCCGTGAGGGGATGATTGGCGCATGACGCACCGCAAAAAATCGTCATCCTGGCCCATGCTTTAACCGCCGCGCGCGGCAAATCGGCGGCGTCGGCGACAAGGGCGCGCGACCGGCAGTTTCACCGATAACGCGTGCCGGAAAGGGCTTACCCCACCCCGGCGAGCCAGGTGGTGGTCGCGGGGAACAGCAGGATGATGGCGATGCGGACCACGTCCGACAGGAAGAACGGCACGATGCCCTTGAAGGATTCCATCATGGGGACGTCGGGCGCCATCGAGTTGATGACATAGACGTTGATCCCGATCGGCGGGGTGATCAGCCCGACCTCGACCACGATCAGGATCAGGATGCCGAACCAGATCGGCACCGCCTCCGCCGGCATGCCGAAATCGAGCCCGACGACCACCGGCAGGAACACCGGAACGGTGAGCAGGATCATCGCCAGGCCGTCCATCACGCAGCCGAGCACGAGATAAACCAGCACGATCACCAGCAGGATCTGCATCGGCGCCCACCCCAGCCCGCCGATCCATCCGGACAGCGCCTGCGGCAGCAGCGAGAGCGCGAGGAAGGCTGAATAAAACTCCGCGCCGATCAGGACCATATAGATCATGCCGGTGATCTTCGCGGTCTCCAGCAGCGCATCGCCGATACCCTTCAGGCGCATGTGGCCCGCCGTCCAGGACAGGACACCGGTTGCCGCCGCGCCGACGGCGGCGCCTTCGGTCGGCGTGAATACGCCAAGATAGATGCCGCCGATCACCACGCCGAAAATAACCGCCACCGGCCACACGGTCCTGAGACTGCGAAAGCGGTCCCGCATCGGTATCGGGTCGCCCGCCGGGCCGGATTCGGGACGCACCCGGACGTAGAGCCACACCGCGATCGCATACCCCGCCGTCGCGATCAGGCCGGGGATGATCGCGGCGAGGAACAGATGCGCGAGCGACTGCTCGGTCAGGATGGCGTAGATTACCAGGATGATCGATGGCGGAATCAGGATGCCGAGCGTGCCGCCGGCCGCCAGCACGCCGGTCGAGAGCGCCCCCGAATAGCCATAGCGCCGCATTTCCGGCATGGCGACGGTCGCCATGGTCGCACCGGTCGCGACCGACGAGCCGCAGATCGCGCCGAACGCCGCGCATCCGCCGATAGTCGCCATGGCGATGCCGCCACGGTAATGGCCGAACCAGGCCCGGGCGGAACGGTAGAGTTCTCGGCTGATGCCGCCTTCCGACGCGAACTGGCCCATCAGCACGAAAAGCGGGATCACGGTAAGTTCGTTATTGGCCACCCGCGAAAACGGCGCTTCCGACAGCAGACCGATCATGGGCTCCCAGCCCGCGATCAGGGCGAATCCGCCCAGACCGCAGAGCAACATCGAAATCGCGATGGGCATGCGGATGACGATGAGAAACATCATCGCCCCGAACAACGCCACGCCGAGTTCGAGATTGCTCACCGGCGCAATACTCCGATCCCGGCGGCGACACGCCACAACGAAACGACCGAGAGCAGCCACAGGCAGGCGACGGCGACCGTAAAGGGCCACCACAGCGGGATCTGAAGAAGAATGCTGCTATCGCCATTGTTGATCTTGTCGACCATGCCGTGCCCCAGCTGCCAGGCGAGCAGCGCCGCGAGAAGAGCGAAAATCGTATCGTGCACCACGTCCAGCGCGGTGCGCCAACGGCCAGGCAGGCCGGAGGTAAAGAACTCCGCCTTCAGGTTGCCGCCGATGCTGTGGGCATAGGGAAAAAACAGAAACACCGCGACGGCGCAGATCAGCTCGACCAGCTCGTAATCGCCCGGCACCGGACGGCTCAGCGTGTAGCGGCCGGAAATGCTGACAATGCTGAGCACGACCGAAACCAGCAGCAACCCCCCGCCGATCAGGGCAAGCGCGCGGGTTACACGCGCCAACCATGCACCGCCCGGCACGTCGCCGAGGGCCAGCGGGGTCTCGTCGCCATGGCCCCGGGGGGCGTCTTGTGGCGTGCCCCCTTCCCACTCCGGTCCGGACGTCATTTTGTCGCTATTTCTTGAGCTCGGCTTTGTATTTCGCGATCAGCGCCTCGGCGTCCTTGACCATCCGCGCGCCCGGCAGACCCCTGCCGTTCATTTCCTTGATCCAGTTGTCATAGGCCGGCTGCGCCGCCTTGCGCCAGCGCGCCTGTTCGGCGGCGGAAACCCGGATGATCTCATGACCGAGCTTCTTCGCCTTGCCCAGCCCCTTCTTGTCGTCGGTTTCCCAGCGCAGGCCCATCGCCTTGGCCAGCCCCTCGCCGCTGTTGGCGTCGAGCGCCGCCTTGGCCTTGGCCGGCAGCTTGGCATAGCTTTTCTTGTTCATCAGAATCGCGAGAACCGGGCCATGCAACGTCGTCTCGGTGTGGTACTTGGCGACGTCAACGGTGCGGATGGCGAGCGCGATGGACCACGGCGTGACCACGCCATCGACCACGTTGCGCATCATCGCCTCGGTCATCTTGAGGCCGGGTATGGGAACCGGTGTCGAACCCAGGGCGGTTAGCGCGGCGGACGAAATACGCGACGGGGTGCGAATCTTCAGACCCTTGAAATCTTCCAGCGTGCGGATCGGTCTGGTCTTCATGTGCAGCACCGAGGTGCCCGCCGACCACACCAGGATGGGATGGACGTCGCGCCATTCCTTGCCGTACTTGCGCGCGAAAGCGTCGACCGCGGGCGCCGCAACGAGCGCACGGCCACCGATGAAGGGCAACTCGAAGACAGTAATGGCGGGAAACAAACCGGCCTTGTAGCCAGGCAGCGTGAAACCCAGATCGACGACCCCGTTGCGAATTTGGTCATAGATATCGGGCGCCTTGCCGCCAAGCTGCATCGAGCCAAACATCTGGATTTTCAGCGTCCCGCCCGACTCCGCTTCGACCTTCTTCGCCCACCCCACCAAGGCCTTGTAGGAACCGGCGACCGGTGGCACATGAGTATGGAAACGCAGCGTGAGCTGCTGGGCCTGCGCCGTCGGAGCCGGCAGGGCGCACAATAGCAAGCCTAACACTGACGCTGCCGCGACGATGCAACGCGCATTCACATAATGGCTCAGCTTGATAGGCATGATTAATCTCCCTGATCTGATTCTTGGAATTGCGACGAACTATGGCACCGCGACCGGACCGAGACAAGACAGAGACACGGGGGACGTGAATTGGAATACCCTGGCGCCTGAGCTATTCCAAATATCGGTATCGCCGCCACGAGGCGCCATAAAAACAGCGTCAACCTGACCTTGGCTTTAGACGCTGGGCATTGCAAAATGGCGGCATCGGCAACAAAGGCGCGCGACGTTCGGTTTCGCCGCGACAACAGACAGGGAAATCAATGAACACCAATCCGACCACAGACGCCAGTCAACGGGACTGGGTGGCGCGTGCGCGCAAACTGGCGCCGATGATAGAGGCCGCCTCCGACCGGACCGAGAAGGAAGGTCAAGTGCCCAAAGACATCATGGATGCCATGCATGATGCGGAAATGTTCCGCATGGTGCTGCCCGAATCCCTGGGGGGCGGCGCGGCCACGCCCATGGAGATGATGCGGGTGCTTGAAATCGTCGCCGGCGCCGATGCCAGTACGGGCTGGTGTCTCGGCCAGGGGCTCGGCTGCACCATGGCGGCTGGATATGTTGCGCCGGAAGTCGCCCGCGAAATCTTCGGACCTAAGGACGCCGTTCTTGCCTGGGGCCCGCCCGGCAAGGCCCAGGCAGTCCCGACAGACGGCGGGTACATATCAACCGGTCAGTGGCGTTTTGGCAGTGGCAGCCGCAACGCGACCTGGCTGGGCGGTCACAGCCCGGTAAAAGATGCGGACGGGAATCAACTGAAGAATGAAAACGGCTCGCCCCGCATGCGAACCATGCTGTTCAAGAAATCCGACGCCGAGATGATCGATGTGTGGCAGGTCCTCGGGCTGAAAGGGACCGGCAGCGACAATTACAAGACCGAAAATCTGTTCGTGCCCGAAGCCTTCACAACCTGGCGGGATTCCCAACCCGACCGGGTGGAACAGGGTCCGTTTTACAGCATCCCGCTGCTCACCTGTTACGGCATGGCCTTTTCGGGTCTGGCGCTTGGCATCGGGCGATCCATGCTCGAATCGTTCAAGGAACTCGCCATCGACAAGGTTGGCGGCGGCATGTCGACGGTGCTGCGCGAGAATGCGGTCATCCAGTCCAACGTGGCGGAGTGTGAGGCAAAGATGCTGTCGTCCCGCGCCTTTCTGGTTGAAATGCTGGAAGAATATTGGGAGTGCCTGTGCGCCGGTGAAAAACCGTCGTTCGATCTGCGCGCGCGGCTGCGGCTATCCATCACCTACGCCATGAACCAGGCGCGTGAGGTCGCGACCTACGCCTATCATGCCGCGGGGACCAACGCGATATTCGAATCCAACCCGTTCGAGCGCCGTTTCCGCGACATTTACACCGTGTCGCAACAGGGCCAGGGCCACAAATCCAACTACGAACCCTGCGGCGAGGTCTTCATGGGGCTGGAACCGTCAGGCCACCGGGTTTAGGGAGCGGGGCAGTAAGAGTATTATTTCGTCATCCTCGGACCCAAGTGCGCTTCACGCCCATGGCCACTGGTGTCAGAAGATGACGAATTTGTAGAGCACCCTACTCCGCCAGCACGGCCGCGGCGATTTTTTCGCCGATCATCAGGGTTGTCAGGTTGGTATTGGCGCACGGCACCATGGGCATGAGCGACGCATCGCAAATGCGCAGGCCTTCGACGCCGTAGACCTTGCCCGACGGATCGGTCACTGCCCCCGGATCGTCTTCCGCGCCCATGCGGCAGGTGCAGGACGCATGCCAGTGTCCCAGCACGGTGTCCCGGATCCAGTTTTCGATGTTCTTATCGTCTGCCAGCAGATCATCGATGGACGGACCATCAGCGATCAGATTTTCGATAATCCAGCGCCGCGCAAAACCCGACGCGTCCATCACCTGCGCGCCCACCCAGGTCTGGAATTTGTTCCAATTGCTATAAACCCCGACCTTGCGGGCGCGATCACCGTAACTCACCGGAAACATTTCATGGACCGAGTCGCGGATCAACGGATTGGCGCACAGATTGGCCATGAACCGGACGCCCTGAATCATGCGCTCCATGTCGCGCGGATCCGAACACATATTGAAATCCACGATGGGTTCGCCGTGGATGTTGTCAGGATTTAACGTGACCTCCCCTGTGGAATAGGATTTGTTGACCCAGAGCTGCATGAGGCCCATGCGGTCGCCGATAGCATGCCAGGCGCCGCGGTTGGTGGGGACGATATACATGTCGCCATTGGGAACGCCTTCATGACCGGACGAAAAACGCAGCGCCGCGATCATATGGGTGGGCAGGCCGGGCGTGAGACGGGACTTGCGTTTCAGATAAGCCCCGAAATTGACACCGGGATGTTCCATCAGATGTTTGCCGACGCCGGGCCGGTCGACCACCACATCGATGCCGAGCGCGCTCAATTCGCCGGCCGGACCGATGCCCGACCGCATGAGCAAGGGCGGCGTGTGAAGCGCGCCGGTTGAGACGACCACTTCCTTGGCGAGAACATCCGATGTTTTGCCATCGCGCTTGATGCGGACGCCGATGACTTTTTTACCCTCCAGCAGCAGGCATTCCACATGGGTATGCGCCCACAGCGTAAAATTCGGCCGGGCGCGGACCTCGGTGGTCAGATAGGCGGTGGAGGCCGAGATGCGTTTGCCGTCGATATTGTTCATGGGAATGGGAAAATACCCGTCCCTGTGGACGCCGTTCTGGTCCCGGAGATCCTCCCAACCGTCCTCCGCGGCGGCAGCGATGGTCGCCCTGGTGTAACCGGGCCATTTATCTTCGAACAGACGCATCAGCTTGATGGGGCCATCGGATCCATGCATCGGGCCATCAAAATCGGTATCGGTCTCCATCTTCTTGTAATAGGGCAGCACGCCTTCCCAATCCCAGCCCTTGGCGCCCCGCTCCGCCCATTCTTCAAAATCGCTGGGCAGACCCCGGTTGGCGCACATGCCGTTGACCGACGACCCGCCGCCCATCAAACGGCCCTGATTGTACCGCCGGCGCGGACGTTCATCCGGCGCATTGCTCGACCGCGGCAGGAAGGCGGCGCTCAGGCCGGGCCAGGTGAAACGCTTGGCGCCGGACGATGTCGCGACGAAATTATTGTTGAGTTCTTCCGGCTCGCTGCCCGGCGGAAAATCCTCGCCGGCTTCAAGCAGCAATACATTGTTCGTCGACCGCTCGGTCAGACGGCTGGCCAGCACGCAGCCGGCCGATCCGGCGCCGATAACGATGTAATCGAATTTCCCTTCACCCGCCTCTGACACTACAAACCTCCCTGATTTTGGCAGGATACTACGTCAGGGCCGGCGGATTGTCACAAGGCGGTGGCAGACCGCATCGCCAATGCTCAGAAGTCGCGCAGCAGCCTGCCATAGCCGGCGATGGAATCCGTGACCCCCGCCTTGCGCAGCCCTTCCCAGACGATCGCCTGGACCGATGTCACCACATCGATGCCGAATTCCTGTTCCATGGGCTCGATGGTCTCGACGATGCCCCAGTGCGGCGCCGGGTAATAGAACGTATCGATGCCGGGATCGCTGTCGATCAGCCGCCGCGCCAGATCGGTTGCCATGGTATCGTCGGCCACCGCCAGATTGAGCACTTTTCTGCCCGCCCCTTCCCGCGCCGCCATCTCGAAGCCGTAATGACGCAGATAGTCGCCATAGATATCGTGCGTCTGTTCGAACGGCGTGCCGACACCGATACGCTTCGCCCCCAGCGCCTTCAGCGCGTTGACCTGCGCGGTCAGGCTCGAGGTAACGGGAATGCCGGATTCCTTTTCCAGCGCCTGCATTTCCGTCTGGAGACCATCGAGCCCCAGCGCCAGATTAAGCGGCACCCCGCCCAGCACGATGACGTCGACCTTGGCCGCGGCGAGCAGCCGGGCGCTCCGCAGGCTCATCTGAGCGCCTTCCGCGAGCTCCTCCTGGGTCATGTGGACAATGTTGAGGGTGGTGACCGCCAGCGTCACGCCGTCCGGGACGATCTTGTAAAATTCGTAAGCAAATGTTTCGGTTACCGCCGGTGGCGACGTGTATCCGATGCGGGCGCGGTGTCCGTACACGGTAAATCTCCCTGTTCTGGCTGGCCCAAAGAAAAAGACCCGGGAACAATGTCCCGGGTCTTTCACCTAGCCCGAATTATTCACGGTGCGGCGTTTAATGGTTGGTGAGCATGGATTAACCTGTTGAGATTCT
>JAQBTY010000106.1 GCA_027624735.1 Pseudomonadota bacterium
TCAACCCGGACGATACCACGCGCCTTGCTCAAACCATCCGACCACCGTGAATAATCCGGGCTAGATAGGAATAATCCGATGTTTATCGTCCTGCTAAAATTTTCCGGCGACAAAGGCCAAGCCAGCCAATTCATGGAAGGCCATAAAGAATGGATCAATCGTGGTTTCGAGGACGGCGTCTTTTTGTTGGTCGGCAGTCTTCAACCTGGTTTGGGTGGTGGGATGATGGCGCACAATACGTCGCTGTCGGAGCTTCAAAGCAGGGTGAACGATGATCCGTTTGTCGCGAAAAATGTTGTAAGCGCGGAAATTCTTGAAATCGCGCCGTCAAGAACCGACAAACGGCTGCAATTTCTGATCGGCTGAATAACATCCGTTCCATCGTCTCGCTACAAGGACATTAGGCACGTGAGCACAACAATATTGGGTCCGGACGGGAAATCACGCTGCCGCTGGTGCGGCGCCGCGCCGGAGTTTCTCGACTATCACGATACCGAATGGGGTTTCCCGGTTAGTGACGATCATCGCTTGTTCGAAAAATTGAGCCTGGAGAGTTTTCAATCCGGACTGAGCTGGCGCACCATCCTCGCCAAGCGCGAGAACTTCCGCGCGGTGTTTCATGATTTCGATTTCGACAGGATCGCGCGCTTCACCCAGCGCGACATCGTTCGCCTGCTCAAGGATGAAGGCATCGTCCGCCATCGCGGTAAGATCGAGGCCGTCATCAACAATGCCCGACTGGCTCGGGAACTCGTCAGGAAGGAAGGCTCGTTAGCGGCCTATATCTGGCGTTATGAACCTGACATGGGGCAGCTTGCGGCACCGCAGACCGCATCGACCTCGGCGGAATCGCTTGCCCTGTCGAAAGACCTCAAAAAGCTGGGCTGGAAATTCGTCGGACCGACCACGGTCTATGCCTTCATGCAGGCAATGGGGCTGATCAACGATCATGTCGAGGACTGCGTGATCAGAGCCAGGGTTGATCGCGCGCGCAAGAATTTCCGGCGACCGGGGCGCTGACCTTCGTAGCAAGCGTAGCGAGCGGAAAATTGCCATGAGTATGACCATTTATACTTCGGGCGATCCCTCTGCCCCTAAACCCGGAACTCCTCGCCCCGTTTGCGGCCCTGGCTGACGTCGATGAACAGATCGTCGACGCTGAGGTCGTTCTTGATCAGGGCCTGTTCGTGGCTGTACTGCGCCATGTTGGCCAAAGTTTTGCGGTTCTGGTCGGTCAGACCGTACTCCCAGGGGTCCATGCCCAGGATCTGTTGCTGTTCTTCCCACGCCTCCATGTACCAGGCCAGCGGCACGATGCGCGGGTTGACCAGCTTTTTCATGGCGATCTGTTTGGCTTCGTTGAGGGCGTGATACATGTTGATGGGCACCCAGGGATATTGCTCGACGATTTCCTTCTTGATGCCGGTGATATGCATGATCGGAAACATGCCGGTCTTTTTATAGAAGCTGATTTCCTCGTTCTTGTAATCGGGAAACAGGCGGGCGACGCGCGGATCGCCGTTGATGAAGGGCTTGATGATCGACGAATGGATGCAGGCATCCAGTTCGCCTTCGGCGACCATGGTTTCGACCGATTTATGGTCGGGCAGGGTGGTGAGCCTGATGTCAGGGGGCATGTCGACGGCGATGTCCTGGTCGAGCTCCTGATACCAGTCGATGGAGCGGTGCGGCACGCCGTATTCGTGTTCCAGAATACCCTTCATCCACAAGATGGCGGTGACCTGCCAGTGTTTGATGCCGACCTTCTTGCCGATCAGATCCTTGGGTTCCCTGATTCCGGCATTGGTGTTGATGAAGACAAAACCATGGCGGAAACGGCGGTGGAGGAACACCGGCAGGGCTTCGAACGGCAGCCCCTGGTCCTTCGCGACCAGATAGGTCGAACATGACGCTTCCGCCATGTCGAAATCCTGGTTGTTGTAAAACCGCCAGTGCCGCGTGGTCGAATCCATATCGGTCAGCACCGTCAGATCGATGCCGTCGGGCTTTACCGTGCCGTCCATGAGGGGACGGGTGATCTCGTATTCGCCGCAGGCCAGCGTCAGGGGGATATTCTTGCTCATTGTTCTTTCGCCTTCTTCTTTGTCGTCATTACCGTGGCGGGTCGGTCTAAGACCGACCCCTACATTTGGTTGGGCCTGTAGGGGCGGGTCTCAGACCCGCCCACACTCTGTCGCGCCTCAATCCACCGGCCCCGGGCTGCCCGTGCCCGCGGGCGGCAGGCGGATGCCGACGCCTTTTTCCAGTGCTTTCTCATAGACGTAATGACACATGGCGATGTCATGCGCCACCAGACCGGTGGTGTGGATCAGATTGCGTTCCTTGTCGCTCTCGCGCCCCGGGATTTTGCCCCGGACCAGCTCGTGAATCTCACCATGCAGCATGTCGCGGGTAAACAGCCCGGTGTCCGAGGAATTTCGGAAATGCTTCATCAGCATGTTCATTTCCCAGCTATCCACCACCACCTTGTCCACCTTGGCCCAGCCCTCGGGTTCGAACTCGCGCCGGGTGAAAGAAACATAAGTGGCGCCAGGCTTTAGCCAGCTTTCTTGACACATGATCTCATCGGAAGTGGTGCCGCCGATGCCGATGTCCGCATCCCTGACCGCTGCCTCGATGCTGTCCTTTGGAACCACGTTGATGCCGAGCTTTTCCGACCATTTCGCGGCGAACGCCTCGCGGGTTTCCGGGCGGCGCGAGGTGCAGCGGATTTCCTCGATCCCATCATAAAGCTCCACCAGACAGCGCAGCGCGTTGGTCGCCATGGTGCCGACGCCAACGAGGGCGATCACCTTCGGGTTCTTGGGGCCCAGCCATTTGAGCGGCAGGGTAGTCGCGGCGGCGCTGCGGATGGCATAGGTCCAGTGTTCTTCGACGATGGCCTTGTTGGTGCCGGTGTTGGGATCGGCCAGGATGATATAGCGCCCGCAGTCGAGCTGCCCCACCGTGTTGCGGTCCCCATCGTCGTAATAATTATACAGGCGCACGCCGGTGATGGGGGTTTCCTTCAGCAGCGCGCATTTGACGTGCCAGTGATTGTGGAACGGCGCGCCCACGTCGAGCTTGAAGCTCGGCGGGGTAGATGCCATCACCGAGCCCTCACCCTGCATGCGATAGACATCCTCTGCGATCCTGAGCGCGTCCTTCGCGGTCAGCAGATCGATGGTATCGGCATAGGGGACGAATAGGACGCCTTCGTTTTCGGTCATTTTTTCATTACCTCCTTAACTCGGTGTCATCCCAGACTTGATCCGGGATCCAGTCTTTGTACCCACTGGACCCCGGCCATGGGCGTGAAGCGCACTTGGGTCCGGGGTGACAAGGGCGTATAGCCACGCTCCTAATCCAAAATCGCGATGGCCTCGATCTCCATGATCAGTTCGCGCCGGACCATGGAATTCACCACCAGACAGGTCGCGGCGGGGTAGGGCTGCTTAAAATATTTTGGCCGCCATTCGAGGATCGCCGGGAACTGGGACAGATCGGTCAGGAAAATATTGATCTTGACGATGTCCGACATGTCACCGCCGGCGGCCTCGATTGCGCTTTTCAGATAGCCGAACACCCGGTCGGCCTGCGGGCCCGGTTCCAGATTGCCCGCTTCGGCCTCCGGATTGGCGGTCTGGCCCGAGATGAAGACCATCTTGCCCTTCTTCACCACATGGGTGAACTGCCCCGGCGGCGGCAGGCCGGGAACCTCGATAACCTCGAAACCCATCCAATACTCCTCCCTGATCGTACGTATTTTGAGCGCCCAAACTGTGCGACGGGAGGCTTTCTGTCAACGGCGTGTGGCGCTAGGCTGTTGTTCCAAAAGTCAGGGAGAGAGCGATGCCGGAGCAGACAAAATTTCACAAAGTTAAAATTCTCGATGCCCCGACGCGGTCGCTGGCCATGGATCGCGGAACGGTATTCCGCTGTGTCGATCCCGATATGGGATCATCCAACGTGGATGTGCATGTGAACGTGATCAAGGCGGGCGCGAGCCGGGGTGAAATCCACTATCACGCCAAGGCGGAGAACGTTTACATGGTGCTGGACGGCCAGCTCGAAGTCTGCATCGAAGGCGGGATCCGTTATGTGCTGGAGGTGGGCGAGGTGGGTTTCATTCCTCCCGGTGTAATCCACACCGCGACCAACGCGCGCTCGGACGTCGCCTGCAAGATTGTCGAGGTTTACGCCCCCGCCGGCCGCGATTTCCATGAGGTGGAGGACTGGCCGGATGGTATTCAGCCACCGAACCCGGATTGACGCCGTAATCTGAAATATTAGGAATTTCAGTTAAACCAGCCTGGAATAGTTCGCGTGGCAAGCCCCCACCTCACCCCAACCCTCTCCCCCCAATGGGGCGGAGAGGGAGTTTACTCAGAGCGTCCAACTGCATTCCCCTCCGCCCATTGGGGGGAGGGGGTAGGGGAGGTGGGCTTCTCAGCCCCTGATCCAGAGTGATCTTTCGGCTAATCGTCCTCGACGAAATCGAATTGCTTGCCGGCGGGGGCGTAGATTTCGAAGATTTCGAACTTCTGGTCGCTCTTGTTGGTGAGCGAATGTTTCTGGCCGGCGGGGATATAGATGATGTCGTCTTCGCGGATGGTGTAGGCGGTGCCTTCGACCACCAGCTCGCCTTCGCCCGATTTGACGATATAGACGTTATCGGCCTGGCTGTGATGGTGATAGCGGCCCCCCGGCTCCTTTGCGTCCAGCCGGTTAAGGTGAACATCGAGTTTGTCCGCGCCGCAATCGGCGTTGATCAGCCGGACCTGTTCGCCACGGCCGCCCTTCATGGGGTTGGTGGGCATGTCCGCCAGATGCATCAGTCTGAATTCCGCCATGGGGTTCTCCGTTTTCCGGCCGGCGCGGTCAGGCCAACTTGAAGAGCAAGGCGACCGTGGGTGCGGTGTCGTACATCAGGAACAGGCCGAGCGCCGCCGTGCCGGTCCCGATGATGGCGTTGAGACCCTTAAAGCTCAAATTGCCGGCGCGGGCCGCCGACATCATGGGGAGCGCGATCACGAAGGACAGCAGCCCCATGCCAATCATCGATCCGATACCGAACAGGAGGACATAGAGCAACGCCGTGACCGTGCTTTGTTGATCCGCAACCGCGATCAGGAGAAGGGCGGCGGACCCCGCGAGCCCGTGCATCAGCCCGATGGCGAGCGCCCGCCGCGGCAGAACAGAGACATGCGCGTGTTCATGGGCGGCGGCGGTGTGTTCCTTGGTGTCTCTGTGGCTATGGAAATGAATGTGGAATTGTTCCCGGGCGTGCTTATGGCCATGCACATGCATGCGTTCCTTGATCAGCCGTCGCAGGACGTCACCCCCGAGACCGACCAGCATGATGCCGACGACAAACTCCAGCGCACCGGCAATCCGGTCGGGGAAGCTGACCCCGAACGTCAGAATGATGCCGCAAACCACGAACAGCGTGGCCGTATGCCCGATGCCCCAGGCGATGCCGGTGCGGATACTTTCGCCGGTCGAGCGGCTACGCGTTACCAGCGACGCGATTGCGGCCAGATGGTCGGCATCCAGCGCGTGACGCAGTCCCAGGATAAAGCCGGCGAGAAGGATAAAAAATGCCGACATGCTCAATCCTGACCGGGGGCGGTAAACAGCAGCGATTTGATGATCAACGGCACGACACGGGTTTCGGGCATCATTTCGCCGATATCGACAAAATCGAAGTCGCGCAGCTGGACGTTGTCGACCGATATAACCTCGCCAGGCACCTTGAGTTCGCGCACCAGAATATTGCCGAGCGTGCGGCCGGCATCGCCATCCATGACGACGACCAACGGCAGATCCTTGTCGGCGACGGTCCTGGGCAGGCCCTTGCAGATCCCCTCGGCCAGGGCATGGAGCCGGGCGTGAAGCGGATCGCCGCCCCAGCGGAAGGCTACCGCGAGGCGGTTGTCGCCTTCCACCATGTCGAGCCGTTTGAGCGCCGCGGCGATGGAGGCAGACACGTCATCGGCGGTGAAATCGCCGGTCAAATCCAGATCGAGACTGGCGACCGGCACATTGCGGACCGGCAATCCGTTAAGATCGGAAATGTAGATGGTGTTGCCGCTGACCTGGACGGTGAATTGCGAGGCGCCCACCACGGTGGCGCGGATGCCGTGCCCCGGATCGTAGACCTTCGGTTCGATGCGTTTGTGGCTCAGCGCATGGCGCAGCTCATGAGCCAAGGCCTTGCCCAGATCGCCGTGGTCTTTCTCTTCGCGGCCGTAAATAAATTCGGAGACACCGCCAGAGAAGGTGATCCCATCGATGGCGGGGGTCTGCGGCAGGGTTTCGGTCAGCAGCAGCGCCCTACACAAATCGTCGTCCGGCTTGCGGTTGGCATAGGCGACGATGACCTCCACCATGCGGTTGACGATCTTCTTGCGGTCTTCGTCGGAAAGTTTTTCGCCCAGCTTGAGGGTGACACCGACATCCGCGGCGACCTGTTCCGCCGGTCCTTCGATCCGCACCATCGTGCCATCGTCGTCAAACGCGATGAGGCGTCCGCCGACCGCGAAAGCCGAGGTCGAAAGCAGCTTGCCGCCGTGGCACAGCCCGAGCTTCACGGTGCCGCCACCGACGTCGATGTTGAGGATCGTTTGGTGCCCTTCGCGGGACAGCGCCATGGCGCCCGAGCCGTTGGCCGCCATCAGCGCTTCCAGATTATGGCCGGCCGAGGCGCACACGAACTTGCCGCTTTCCTCGGCGAACAAATTGGCGATGGCGCGGGCATTGTTCCGTTTCAGCGCTTCGCCGGTCAGGATGACGGCGCCGGTGTCGATGTCTTGTGGCGTCAGCTCGGCTTCCTTGAACGCGTTGCCGAAAAATTCCTTCAGCTCGTCTGAATCGATGGTGTAATCGGACCGGTAGGGCGTCAGCAGAATGGGCGAACGCCACAGCACCGTGCGGCCGACCACGACAAACCGGCTCGACAGCCCTTCCGACAGACGCTGCAGATGAACCTTGGAGAACATGAGATGAGAGGTGGAGGAACCGACATCGACTCCGACGGTCGTCAGCACGACATTGTCCTGCGCCCAGATCGTCTCGGCGAGCTCTTTCTCCTGCTCGGGCGTCATGTGTAAATGTTCGAAACCTAGATCGTGCACGTCCATGTCCTCGTTCTCGCTTTATCATTCGCAGGAACGGCGGGTCATTGTCCCGCCGTTTATTCGCGCCCCCTGGCGTCCGCCCTCAGTCTTTTGGAAAGGGCAGGTGGCTGAATTTATCTTTTATGGCCTGCCTGAGAGCCGCGCTGACATCGACCACCGCCGGGAATGTACCTTTCAGGTACTGGTCATAGGGGATACAGGCATCGATCAGGATGCGGCTATTGAAATTTCCGGGCTCAACCAGCGGGTCCCGCCCCGATGCCCAAGCCTTCTGGATGGTATCTATATCTCTCATTGGATCGAAGCGTGTACTCATCGCCCATAGAACCTGATCGAGATCGCCTGCGTCGATGTCGTCATCGACCACGATGGTCCATTTGCCGGCATAAGCGCCGCCCTGGCAGTTGGCCGCCACATGCAGAACGTTGCGGGCGTGGCCGGGATAGCGCTGCCTGATCTGGATCGCGGTAAAGCGCGTGGCCGGGCCGCCTTCGTGGTTCCACACGCCCTTGATATCGGGCAGGCCGCAGGCCTCAAGCGCGCGCCAGATCTCGGCGGCGCCTGCGATGCCCTTCAGAAGTCCGGTCTCATCCACCGGCTTGTGCTGCGGCGCACAGCAGATGATCGGATTATTGCGGTGCAGGATGGTCTTGATTTCCACATAGGGCCGCGGCACCGAATCGTCGGAATAATACCCCATCCATTCGCCGAACGGTCCTTCTTGCTTGACCATTCCCTTGCGCGCCACGCCCTCGATGGCGATTTCCGCGTCGGCCGGGATCGGGAAGCCGGTATAGGGGCCCCGAATGCACTCGATGGCCTCGCCGCGCAGGCCGCCGGCGAAATCAAGCTCGCAGATTCCTTCGGGCAGCGGGCTCGCCGACAGCATATAAAGAAGCGGGTCTTCGCCCACCAGGATGACGAATTTGCATTCCTCGCCGCGCTCGAAATACTTGTCGCGGTGGATGCGGCCATGTTTGCCTTCGGTGATCTGGCAGCCGATGGTCTTGGCGTCGTAAACCTGGTTGCGATAGGTGCCGAGATTGAAGGTGCCGTTGTCCGGGTCCTGGGAGATGACGCAGTTGGCGGTGCCGATATAGCGCGCCTTGTCCTGTTCGTGGTGGCGCGGCACGGGGAATTTCAGCACGTCGATGTCGTCGCCCTGCATGATGTTTTCCATCACCGGACCGGTTTCGACGTATTTGGGCGGGATCAGCTGCATGTTCTGCATGCGGTTGTAATAGCGCTGCACGATATCGACCTTGCGTTCATGCTCGAGCGGCAGTCCAAGGGTCAGCGCGACGCGGCGAATGGATGACAGAGAGCCATACAGAGTGCGGAAGCCCTGGTCGTAGCCGGGGACGTTGTCGAACAGGATGGCCGGCGCGTTGCCGCGGCTCTTTTCGGTCAGCATCTGGGTGATGCTGCCCATTTCCGCATCCCAGCTGGCGTTGTCGACGCGCAGCAATTCGCCCAGATCGTCTACTTTTTCGATCCAGTCCCTCAGGCCGCGGTAGCCAGCCTGATCATTCGCCAGCGAAGAAGTGCGCGCGTCATCCATTGTATTTCCCCTCACGAAAGAGAATGTCGCCGCGTGTTTCCCTGTGCGGTCGCGGCGGAACATCGTATATTGTTTATTCAATAGGATTTTACACCACCTGTCCGGCCAACGCCAGTGCGCGGGCGAATAATCATGGTGCTCCATTGACAGTTCGGGGGTGCGTTGGTTCAATCCGGTCACACGTCAAATCACCACAATTTAAAAGGGATGGGAGAGCGATGAGACTCAAGGACAAGGTAGCGATCGTCACCGGCGCCGGACGAAATATCGGCGAGGAAACCGCCAAGCTTTTTGCCAGCGAGGGCGCCAAAATTGTCGTCGTCGATATGGACGAAGCGCGCGGCCATACGGTGACCGAGGAATTGAATGCGTCGAAAGCGGAGACGGCGGTTTTCGTAAAGGCGGACGTATCCGACGAAAATTCCGTGAAAAATTTGATCGCCGAAAGCGTCAAGGCGTTCGGCCGCATCGATATTCTGGTCAACAACGTCGCCATTTCGGATAATCTGACGATCCGCGAATGCACCCTGGCCGATTTCCAGAAGACCCTTAACGTCACCCTGGTTAGCCAGTTCCTCATGTGCAAATGGGTTGGCGAGCAGATGATCAAACAAGGCGACGGCGGCGCCATGGTCAATATCGGGTCGACCTCCGGTTTCCGCGGGCGTGACAGCGCCATCGCCTATGCCGCGGCAAAGGGCGGTGTCGCCAACCTGATGCGCGCCATCGCGATCCAGCTCGCGCCCTACAAGATCCGGGTCAATTCGGTGGTGCCCAACAAGATCGGCTCGCCGGTCGGGCAGCAGGATTTCGACCCGACCCGTCCGGTTCCCAATCTGGTCGGCCGGGCCGGATTTCCGGAAGAGCTGGCTAAGGGCGTTCTGTTTCTCGCCAGTGACGATGCCTCGTTCGTGTACGGCGAGAATTTGTTTGTCGATGGCGGCTACAGCGCGATGATGTGACCGGAGCAACTCTCCCCGGGCTCTCTGTCGTTGACCATGTGACGTGAAGGTGGCGGTGAAAGGAATCGCCGCCACTTTCAGCGCTTTGCCGGGCACGGTCCGTGCCGGCGTCTGGATGAGCCTCGCGGGCCTGTCGTTTGCCGCCATGGCGGTGATGATCCGCGTGCTCGCCAAAGAAATTCCGCCGCTGGAAATCGGATTTTTCCGCGCGTTCATCGCTTTCCTGATGATGGTGCCCTATGCGATCCGGAGCGGGCCGGGAATCTGGCATTCTTCAAACCATAAGGTGTTCGCCAGCCGCGGGGTTACGGGCGCGATCTTCATCATGTGTTTCTTCCCCGGCGTTGCCCTGATGGAAATTGCCGACGCCCAGGCGCTGACCTTTACCACGCCCCTTTACGGCATGATGCTGGCGATGCTGTTTTTGGGAGAGCGATTGCGCGTCAATCGCATCATCGCGTTGGCCATCGGGTTTGCCGGCGCCTTGATCATCATTCGACCCGGCTTTCAGTCGGTCAATATCGGCGCCGTGCTGGTCCTGATTTCCGCCCTGTCCGGGTCGGGAAGCGGCACGCTGCTTAAATTTGCAACCCGGTCAGACCCCCCTGACAAGACGGTGTTTTTTCATGGTCTTTATATGACGCCGCTAACGCTGGTGGGCGCGCTGTTCGACTGGCAATGGCCGAGCTTGTGGCAGCTTGTCCTGCTTGCGGTCATGGCGGGTCTGGCGACGCTCAATCAGCGCTTTCTCAGCCGGGCCTTCGCGGCGGCCGACGCGACGGCGGTCTTTCCGTTTGTCTTCATGCGGCTTCCGTTCGGCGCCTTGCTGGGATTTCTCGTCTTCCAGGAACTGCCCGGCATCTGGGTGTGGCTTGGCGGCGCGGTGATCTTCGGCGCCGCCTTCTACCTGGCCCGCCAGGAGTCCGGCGGCGGGAAAGTTTCCCTTTAGCTCAGCACCGAGAAGAACGGCGATTCGTGCCAGACCACGGGAACGATTTCGTTGAACAGGACATAGAGGAAAACCGCGGCGGAGGTGGTGTAGATAGCGATGATCTTCACGCCGTAGCCGCCCCAGAACTTAAGGTACAGGACGACGAATAAGAGCAGCGTCAAATATTGTCCCAGTAGCAGCGTTGTGAACAATATGCCGAACAGCCACCCGAAGAAATAGACGCCGCGCAGCATGTAGTCCTTGTCCGGATATTGCACCGCGTTCGGCGCCGTTCCGGCGCGGAGCTGGGCTGACAATCGAACGTCGCGAAAAATGGTCGCGACGGCGAGCATGAAGCCGATGACGGCGACGGTTTGCGGAAAGAGCTTCACCGTAAATGTCCACGGCATGGCTTCCCAGAACGCGTAACCGAACAGGAAGGTGACGATGATGACGATGGGCAGCGACAGGGCGGGGACTTCCTTGCCGCCCTCCTCGCCGGACCGGATGGCGCCCGCGGCGGCTTCCTGGTTCTTCAGTCGCTGCTTTTTAATCGCGAAATAGACGGTGAGCACGATCAGGACGACGATGATCAGCACGATGGGGCGGGTGAAGGAACCCCATTTGTGGGTCTGCATGCTGAGGACCATGGCTTCTTCCATGATCTTGCCCAGCACGTACCCAAGCACGATAGGGGGCCTCGGCCAGCCGCCCTGTTTCATGACGTAACCGATGATCCCGAAGATCAGCAGGGTTATCCAGTTGCCGATCGTACCGCCGCCAACCCAGGCCCCCATGAAAACAAACAGAAGAATGGCGGGCACGATAATATGGCCCTGCACGAAGGTCACCTTGGCGACCTGCTTGCCCCAGACCAGCAGCAGGCCGGCGCCCAGTACATTCGCGATCGCCAGCGTCCAGACCAGGCTGAAGCTGACGTCGAGCTTGGTGGTCAGCATCTGCGGGCCCGGCTCCAGACCCTGGATCTGGAAGGCGCCCAGCAGAATTGCCATTGATGCGCTGCCGGGGATGGCAAAGGCGATGGTCGGCAGCAGGGCGCCGCCCTTCATGGCGTTGTTGGCGGCTTCCGGCGCGATGACGCCGCGGACATCGCCGGTGCCAAAGGTTTCGGTATTTTTCTCGCTCTGTGCCGCATGGCCGTAGGCGACCCAGTCGACGATGGAACCGCCGAGACCCGGCAGACCGTACAGCGCAGCGCAAGCCACCAATGCGTCGCCGCGTCTTTCATGCCCTGCAGAATGCCGCCTTTTACTTCCTCGCGGTCGACCTGCGAGATCGAGGTATTCCGGACGGCGAGGTCGAGCACTTCGGGGATGGCGAACAGGCCGAGCACGTAAGGCACGATTGGAAGGCCGTCGGCTAAAAAGGGCAGACCGAACCAGTAGCGCTGTACGGCGCCGAATTCGGCATAGCCAACGGTCGCGATGAGCAGACCGAAACAGGCCGCTGTCACCCCCTTCAGGACCGACCGGCCGCTGAGCGATGCGACCATGGTCAGGCCGAGGACGGCCAGAGCGAAGAATTCCGGTTCGGAGAATGACAGGATGATCGGGCGGACCAGCGGGATGGACAGCGCCAGAAAAATCGCGCCAAGTACGCCACCGAACATCGATACTGTATACGCGGCGCCCAGCGCGCGGGCGGCTTCGCCCCGTTGAGCCATCGGGTATCCATCAAGGATTGTTGCCTGTGATGCGGCGGTTCCTGGTATGCCAAGCATGACCGATGCGAGCGTATCCGATGTCGTGGTGACGGCGTACATTCCGAGCAGGAAGGCG
>JAQBTY010000107.1 GCA_027624735.1 Pseudomonadota bacterium
GTCTGGTTTTGCTCCGCCCAAGTGGTCTAATTTTACTCCGCCGTTGACAGTCGGAACGCGATATCACCCGCGCCGTCGGCGAACACGGCGGCAAGATTGATGCGCTGCATGTCGAAGACCTGATGGTCAAAGATGTTATTACCTGTCCGTCGACCTGCAATATTGCCGAGGCGATGCAGATCATGCAGTCCAATCGAATTCGGCATTTGCCGATGCTGGCAGAGGATGACAAGCTGATCGGCATGGTCAGCATGCGCGATATGATGGAACTATGCCTTGGCGACATGATGGGGATGGGTCTTTAAAACCGCCCTGCAAACCACCCTGCAATACCTGCCTGGTTATTGACGATTTTCCCCCGCTGGCGGGCGGGACAATCACCTGTGGCTTTCGCTTAGACCCAGCCGTATAACAGCCAACGAGATATAGGTTGGGTCAGCCCGCGCTCTTTTTGTTCTCAGGGTCGTATATCGGTCATGACCTAAGACGAATTCCGTAATTTCCTGCCTGTTCGGCTCCGCAGCCCAATTCCTGCCATAATGCTGGCCTAAATCAAGGAGATAACAGGCGGAATGTAGTAAAAAAACCATAAAGTGGGGTTTTGGTGTGCCGAGCCTCAACATGTGGTATAAAGTCGACCTTCGGCCAAAAATCAGATCACTTGGCGGGGTAATGAGGTAGATCGGGAAGCCATGGCGGGGCATTCAAAATTCAATAACATCATGCATCGTAAGGGTGCGCAGGACAAAAAGCGCGCCAAGGTTTTCACCAAGCTTATCAAGGATTTGCAGGTCGCGACCCGGTCGGGCCTCCCCGATCCGGAGATGAACCCGGCTCTGAAAATGGCGGTTATCGCGGCGAACGCCGCCAACATGCCGAAGGATAATATCGAGCGCGCCATAAAACGGGCGAGCGGCGAGGGTGACGGCAACGCGTATGAGGAAATCCGTTACGAAGGCTATGGGCCGGGCGGGGTCGCCATCATCGTTGAAGCGCTGACCGATAACCGTAACCGCACCGTCAGCGACGTCCGCTCCGCTTTCTCCAAGCATGGCGGCTCGCTGGGCGAGACCAACAGCGTCAGCTTTCAATTCGACCGGGTTGGCGCGGTCCACTATCCGGCCGCGGTATCGGACGCTGACGCCATGTTTGAAGCCGCCCTTGAGGCTGGCGCGACGGACGTCGACTCCAGCGATGAGGCGCATGAGATCACCTGCGCGCCCGACGATCTGCATGCGGTGCGCGCGGCGCTTGAAGAAAAATTCGGTGTGGCTGAAGAGGCCGGGCTGACCTGGAAACCGCAGAACACCGTACCGGTGAGTGAGGATAAGGTGCAGCAGCTATTCAAGCTGCTGGAGGTGCTCGAGGACAATGACGACGTTCAGACGGTTTCGGCCAATTTCGATGTGGACGATGACGTGATGGCAAAACTTACGGCATGACGCGTAGAGGACCGGGAAAACGGCAGGAATATCGGTAAGGGAATGGCGGAAATAAAACTACTCGGTCTCGATCCCGGTCTCCGCATTACCGGCTGGGGCGTCCTGGCGGTGAATGGCAACCGTCTGCGCCACATCGCCGACGGGGTCGTGGCGGTAGCGGCTTCGGGTACCCTCGCTGATCGCCTTGCGCGGCTCTATCGCGGGTTGGAGAGTGTGGTTGAGACCCATATGCCGGATGAGGTCGCGGTCGAGGAAACTTTCGTCAATCGCAATGCCGCCTCGACGCTCAAGCTCGGTCAGGCGCGCGGCGTCGTCATGCTGGTTCCGGCGCTTGCGTCGCTGCCGGTGTTCGAATATTCCGCGAATTTGATCAAGAAATCGGTGGTCGGCACCGGCCACGCGACCAAGGACCAGGTCGCGATGATGATCCGCACCTTGCTGCCGGGCGCCCGGCTGGAGAGAGCGGATGCGGCGGACGCGCTGGCCGTCGCGGTCTGTCACGCCCACCATCGGGGCGCCCTTGCCCGCCGGCTCTTAGCCGAGGTGTCGCCGCGGCCGGGTAAAATAGCCGCTAAGGTAGCGGGGTAGAGGCGCCGATGATTGCCAAACTCACCGGTATTCTTGATTCAGTGGCGACGGATACCGCGATCATCGATGTCGCCGGCGTTGGATATCTGGTGTTCTGTTCGTCGCGCACGCTCGGTGCTTTGACCGGGGGCGCATTGTCCGTCGGCGGTGGCGGGTCCGGCAAACTCGTGTCGCTCGCCATCGAAACCCATGTTCGCGAAGACCATATCCATCTTTATGGCTTCGCCGAGGCGGCGGAGCGTGACTGGTTCAAACTGCTCACCACCGTTCAGGGTGTCGGCGCCAAGATCGCGCTGGCGATTTTAAGCGCGCTGTCGCCACAGGAAATTGCCGACGCGATAATGGGGGAAGACAAGGCCATGCTGACCCGAGCCCAGGGTGTTGGCGCAAGGCTGGCGGTCCGCATTCTGGCCGAACTGCGTGACAAGGCGGCCGAGCTGTCGGTTGTGCGTCGGGTCGATTTCGGCGCGCCTTCGAATGACGATCCGGTTTTCACCCACGATGCGGTTTCCGCCTTGGTCAACCTTGGCTACCGGCGTGGCGATGCGTTTGGCGCTGTGGCCCATGCGGCACGGCAACTCGGCAAAGACGCCTCGGTGGAAGCGCTGGTCAGGGCCGGCCTGAGGGAGCTTAGTGCATGACGGATGGCCGGCTGATCGCGCCCGAAATGAGTGACGGCGACGCGCCGGAGGTTTCGCTGCGGCCGCAAACGCTGAGCGACTTCGTGGGTCAGCCGCAACTGCGGGCCAATCTGAGCGTCTTTATCGAGGCCGCGCGGGCGCGTGGCGAGGCGCTTGACCATGTGTTGTTTCACGGCCCGCCCGGACTGGGCAAGACGACTTTGGCGCAGATTGTGGCGCGCGAGCTCGGCGTCGGGTTTCGCGCGACCTCGGGTCCGGTAATTGTGAAGGCCGGTGATCTTGCGGCTATCCTGACCAACCTGGAACCGCGTGACGTTCTGTTTATCGACGAAATTCACCGGCTGTCGCCAGCCGTTGAAGAAATTCTCTACCCCGCGATCGAGGATTTCGAGCTCGATCTGATCATTGGAGAAGGGCCGGCGGCGCGGTCGGTGCGGATTGATCTGTCACCCTTTACACTGATCGGCGCGACCACGCGCTCGGGCCTGA
Organism: Pseudomonadota bacterium; assembly: GCA_027624735.1. Lineage (GTDB taxonomy): Bacteria > Pseudomonadota > Alphaproteobacteria > MPNO01 > UBA2964 > JAQBTY01. Next base: position 3,161 of record JAQBTY010000107.1, read on the forward strand.
TTACGACGCCGCTGCGCGAACGGTTCGGGATTCCCCTCCGGCTCAATTTCTACTCTCCGGCTGAGCTGGAATCCATTGTCAGACGCGGCGCCCGGTTGCTCGATCTGAATTTGACCGGGGACGGGGCCGCGGAAATCGCGGCGCGTGCGCGGGGAACACCGCGGGTGGCTGGGCGTTTGTTGCGCCGGGTGCGTGATTTCGCTTCGGTGGCCAAGGTCGCCGCGGTGGACGCCAAGATCGCGGATGCGGCGTTGAGCCGGCTCGAGGTCGATGCGCTTGGGCTCGATGCGATGGACCGGCGGTATCTGAGCTGCATCGCGAAAAACTATGGCGGCGGGCCGGTCGGGGTCGAGACGCTGGCTGCCGCCCTGTCGGAAGAACGCGATGCGATTGAAGAAGTGATCGAGCCGTTCCTGATTCAGCAGGGGCTGGTGCAGCGTACCTCGCGGGGCCGGTTGCTGACCAAGCGCGGCTTCGGCCATATCGGGCTGAAGACCCCGCCGGCGGTAGCCAGCCAGCTCGATTTTCTGGTCAACGAACCCCGGGATGAAACGGTGGATATCGACAGGGAGGGCGGCGGTGCGGACTGACCCCCACATCACGTCGGATGATTTGGGCGTCGCCCGGCGGGGCCCTCCTCAGGGTTGGATGATGGGCGGCGTTCATGTCTATCCGGTCCGCGTTTATTATGAAGACACCGACGTTGGCGGCGTTGTTTACTACGCCAACTATCTGAAATTCGCCGAGCGGGCGCGGACCGAAATGTTGCGCTTGATAGGCTTCCCCCATGGCGAGATGATGGAACGCGATGGGTGCGCCTTCGCGGTGCGCCGGTGCGAGGCCGATTATATTCGTCCCGCCCGGTTCGACGATTACCTTGAAGTTTACACCGACAGTATAGACATAGAAGCAGCAAGCCTGTGGCTCGATCAGCGGGTGAAGCGGGACGGGTGCGACCTTGCGGTGCTGCGCGTTCGCCTCGCCTGTATCGGGCAAAACGGCAAGCCCGCGCGGCTGCCGGCAGGGTTACGCAAGGCGCTGATTACGCTGTCTGGTGCGATGGGCGAGGGCGGGCAAGAAAATTCTGGTCAGGACGGTGGCCGGGAAAACGGCGGTATCATGGAAGAAACTTCAGTCAGGGAACGAGTTTGAAGCATGGAACAATCAGCAGTCACCTCGGCGGTGCTCGCGGGATCGATCAGCCATGATCTTTCGGTCTGGGGGTTGTTTCTGCAGGCCGATATCGTTGTCAAGATTGTCATGCTCATGCTCATTCTCGCCTCGTTCTGGTGCTGGGCTATAATCTTTGAGAAAATTATGCGCATGCGCCGGCTCTGGGGTCAGGCAGAGGAATTCGAGGAGGCCTTCTGGTCAGGCGGTTCGCTGGAGGCTCTGTATGATCGGATCGGCGATCGGCCGTCCAGCCCGATGGCGTCGATATTCACCGCCGCGATGCGTGAATGGCGGCGGTCGGCGGCCAAAGGGATCTCCGATGCGGCTCAAAAGGCAGGCCTATCGCAACGCATCGATCGTGTCATGCAGGTCACGCTGGGACGCGAGATGGAAGCGCTTGAACGTCACATGACGTTCCTTGCCTCGGTCGGCTCAACCGGTCCCTTCATTGGGTTGTTCGGTACCGTGTGGGGGATCATGAACAGCTTCCAGGCAATCGCGGGCTCAAAGGATACCTCGCTCGCCGTGGTGGCGCCGGGTATCGCCGAAGCCTTGTTCGCCACCGCGCTCGGGTTGGTCGCCGCTATTCCGGCGGTGGTCGCCTATAACAAGATCTCGAGCGATTTGGGCCGCTATGCGGCACGTCTTGAATCGTTTTCCAGCGAATTCAGCGCCATCCTGTCGCGCCAGTTCGACGAGGCGTAACGACAATGTCATTTGAATTTGGCAGCGGCGGCAATGGCGGAGCCCGATATCCGGGGGCGCGCTACAAACGCACTCAGATCAGCCAGATCAATGTGACGCCGATGGTTGATGTTATGTTGGTGCTGCTGGTGGTATTTATGATCACCGCCCCTTTGCTGACGGTTGGTGTGCCGATCGATCTGCCCAAGACCGCGGCTAGTCGGATTGTCGGGCAGGACGAACCCTTGGTTGTCTCGCTTGCGCAGGATGGCAAGATATATCTGCAGGATGCGGCGTTGGCGCTTGATGAGCTTATCCCCCGTTTGATCGCGATTACCGAAAACCGCAAAGAGGCCCGGATATTTTTGCGTGGCGACCGCGCGATTGCCTATGGCCAGGTCATGATTGTGATGGGAGCGATGAATCAGGCGGGATTCAGCCGGGTGGCGCTGCTCACTGAAATGCCCGGCAAGAAAGCCCCCGCCGGCCGTGGCAAGAGCGGAGTGCGATGAGATATGCGCCAGGCATTCGTGTATTCGGCGGCATTGCATATCGCGGTGATCGCGGTCGTGTATTTCGGCGTGCCGGCGCTGTTCAGCACGCCGCCAATCAAGGATGTTCCTGTCACTGTGGATCTGGTAAGTTTGGAAGACATCGTCAAACTGCAAAGATTACCGAAACCATCAAGGCCTATTCCACAGCCTCCGGTGAAATTACCGCCGCCGCCCAAATTGTCTACCATTCCCGAACCGCCGCAACCGGTCGCGGCGCCGGAGCCTCCGCCTCCGCCTTTGGTAAAACCCAAGCCGGAACCAAAACCGAAACCCAAGCCGAAACCCAAGGAAAAACCAAAGCCCAAGGCAAAGCCAAAACCAGAGGTCAAAGTTGCGCCAAAGCCTTCAGTAGAGCCCTCACGGTCGGTTCCAAAGCCGAAGCCAAAACCCGAGAAGCTAGATAGTATGCAGGCCTTGCTTAAAGATCTTGCGAAACGCAAAGAGGAATTGGCGCGGCGGCAAATGCTGCAGCCAAAGACCGATACGGCCGCTAAGGTGGTGGCGCCAAGGCCGTTCGCGTTGGCCGCCATCAGCCAGCAGGTTCAGGATCAAAAGCTGACTGCGATGGTCAAGGAACAGCTAAAGCGGTGTTGGAGCATTCCGGGTGGAGTTGTTGATGTTCATGAAATAAAGGTCGGAGTGCAAATCCGGTTGAATATAGACGGGACGTTGCGGGGCCCGCCACGTGTAGCGGATGCCGCCCGCATGAAAACGGATCGGTCATTTCGGGTGATCGCCGAAAGTGCCGTGCGGGCACTCCAAAATCCGGGCTGCCAGCCTTTGAAACTACCATATGATCAGTATGAGAGATGGAAAGACATAACGTTTACCTTCGATCCGGGCGAGGCCTTGGGACAATAAATGTCATGGAGAAATTTTTTTTATGAAGCGAAATCGTCAACACCTTATTGCGTCACTTGCTTTTTGCGTGATTGTTGCCCTGTCGTTTGGTGCATCGGCGGAGCTTCAGGTCGATATGAAGCAGGGAAAAATTGAGCCGCTGCCCGTCGCCGTCGTCGACTTCTTTGGAACCGGCACCGATGCGGAAAGGCTTGGCCGCGATGTGGCGAGTGTAATCGCGGCGGATCTGGAGCGGTCCGGGCTGTTTCGACTGATTGATCCCAAGGCGTTCATCCAGGAGCGAGAATCCTTGCGCCTGCGGCCCGAATTTTCGACCTGGCGACAAATCAACGCGCAGGCGCTGGTTGTCGGGACCGCTGAAGTACGGCCAAGTGGTCAGTTGCGGGTTGAGTTTCGTCTGTGGGATGTGTTCGGCGGTACACAGCTGGTTGGGCTCCGATCCGACACGCAGCCCAGCAATTGGCGTCGAATCGGCCATATTATCGCCGATGCGATTTACAAGCGGATCACCGGCGAAAACGGATATTTTGACACACGGGTCGTCTATGTCGCGGAATCTGGTCCCGCCAGTCGGCGCATAAAACGCTTGGCCATTATGGACCAGGACGGCGCCAATCACCGCTATCTGACTAATGGTGATGAGTTGGTGCTGACGCCGCGTTTTTCACCGACCGCGCAGGAAATCACCTACCTCGCGTACAATAAGGGTCAACCGCGCGTCTATATCTACAACATCGATACCGGACAGCGGGAAATGCTGGGTAATTTCCCCGGCATGACGTTTGCGCCGCGGTTCTCACCCGATGGCAACAGCGTGATCATGTCGATTGCGGAGGATGGTAATTCCGACATTTATACAATGGATTTGCGCACCCGGCGGGTGAACCGTCTGACCAATCACCCGTCGATCGATACATCTCCGTCCTATTCACCGGACGGAAAGCAGGTCGTGTTTAATTCGGATCGCGGCGGCCGGCAGCAAATTTATGTGATGACGGTCGATAGCGGTGCACCACGCCGTATCAGCTTTGGCAAGGGACGTTATGCCACGCCGGTATGGTCGCCGCGCGGCGATCTGATCGCATTCACGAAGATGACGAACGGGAAGTTCGGGATCGGCGTGATGCGGCCTGACGGCGAAGGTGAACGTATCCTGGCCGAAGGATTTCTTGTCGAATCCCCGACCTGGTCGCCAAATGGCCGGGTTCTGATCTTTTTCCGGCAAGAACGGGCCGGGAAGGCGGGTAGTCAGCCGCACCTGTTTTCGATCGACCTGACCGGTTATAACGAACGTGAAATCGTCACGCCGACACCTGCGTCGTATCCGGCATGGTCGCCGCCGAAACCATGAGGCTGGGATGAGGTTGTGCTTGTCACCTTAGAATAGGCGAGCCTATATAAGGGCAAATATTGGTCAGCAATCCGTGAAATTTAGTATTCAATAAAGGGAAATCTGAAATGCGCTGGAAAATACTCGTGATCTTCTTGGGAGGCTTGAGCCTCGCGGCATGTGAAACAACGCCGGGAGACACTGGTAGCAGTACCGGTGCCGCTGGTGGCGGGACCATGAACTCAACCGGTAGCGGTCAGAGTAAAATCACAAGCAATTCGCTTGCGTCCCGCCCCGAGTCCACCGGACCGCGACGGGGAAGCCAGGAGGATCTGGTAACCAATGTGGGAGACCGTATCTTTTTTGACTTCGACAGCATCCAGCTTGGACCTGATGCACGCGCGATATTGGAAAAGCAATCGTCCTGGCTCAAACAGAACCCCGATGTCGTTGTCTGGGTCGAAGGTCATGCAGATGAGCGCGGTACACGGGAGTATAATCTGGCGCTTGGCGAGCGACGGGCGAATGCCATGCGCGATTATATGCTGGCGCTTGGCATCAGCCAAGGCAGGATGAAAACCAGAAGTTTCGGTAAGGAACGTCCGGTCGATCCGAGCTCTAATAAAGACGCCTGGGACAAGAATCGGCGCGGTGTATTGGTCATACAGTAATGATCCTCTGCGTCGGATGATCTAACTTTGATTGCGGAAGGCCAGACGGGTCGCCGCGCTGGGAGTATGCGTGGGAGTCTGAACCATGGAGCTATCCTCTAAAATTTTAATTGGAGCCGTCATTGGCGCGGGCGGGTGTTGCGTCGTCGCCCTGGCATCGATTGCCGCCGAGGCGCCGACCATGGCCTCCAGTACCCCCATGCCGCATCAGGTGGCGCAGGTGCAACAGGAATTCGGCCAATCCGGCAACATGTTGGCCCGGTTGTCGCAGCGCATTACCGAGCTTGAAAATGAAATTCGCCGTCTGACCGGTCAGAATGAAGAACTCACGTACCGGCTGGGCCAGTTTGAGGAAACGCTGAAAAAATCCACCAGTGATACCGTCCTTCGCCTGAACGCGCTGGAGCGGGGCGGAGTTCCGGCTAGAGCCCCTGGCATCACTTCCACCCCGACCGGTGCCAGTACAGTATCCTCAGCCACAGCAGTACCGATGGCGACGGGCAAAACAGCGGTCAGCGGCGCCGATAAAGGGGCCAAGGTTCTGGGCACACTGCGCAGTGGATCCGGAGCAGCCGCTGTCGCCAGAGTGGTTAAACCGCCTTCAGTCGCCAAGGATGAAACACCCGAGCAGCAATACGACCGGGCGCATACCCTGATCGTTAAACACCGGAAATATGGCGAGGCCGAACGCGTTTTACGCAGTTTTATCGACACTTACCCCAAACATGAACTCACGTCCAACGCGCATTATTGGTTGGGGCGAACTTTCTTTGTACGGGCCGATTATGAAAATGCGGCGTTTGCCTTTGCTGAAGGTTTTCAAAAATTTCCTGAGGCAAGAAAAGCGCCTGACAATCTACTCAATCTTGGTATGTCTCTAGCGCGGCTGGGGAAAAACCGTGAAGCCTGCACGACCTATACACGTTTACTTGCGACATACCAGAACGCCGACGCTTCCCTAAAACGGCGGGTGACGCGTGAGCGCCAGCAGGCGAAATGCCGCAGCCGCTGAGGCGGGGGCGCCCGTTCAGGCCAGTTTACGCCCTGTGACATCTACCGGTGGGACAACGCCCGAATGCCGTGCGGTGAGCGATGCCGAGTTTCACGCCTCGATGGACCGGTTGGGTGGGTTTGAAACGTATCCCACGATAGCGGTCGCTGTGTCCGGCGGCGCCGATAGCATGGCGCTTATAATCCTTGCCGACCGATGGGCACGGCAGCATCGCGGTAAGGTCGTCGCACTGACCGTCGATCATGGATTGCGCGCAGGTTCCCGAGCGGAGGCGCAGGAATCTCACCGGCGATTGTCCGGTCGTGGCATCGAGTGCCGCCTTCTGGTATGGCGGGGCGACAAACCCAGGACCGGCATTCAGGCCGCGGCGCGTGATGCCCGCTATCGGCTCATGGCCCAATGGTGTCGCCGGCATGGTGTGTTGCATTTGCTCGTCGCGCATCATCGCGAAGATCAGGCGGAAACCGTCTTGCATCGGCTTGCCCGTGCAAGCGGCGTCGACGGACTGGCGGGCATGGCGGCAATTCATGAATTGCCCGATATCCGTTTGCTCCGGCCGTGCCTGGACCTTCCCCGCGACCGTTTGAGGGCGGTTCTGCTGCACCATAAAATTGACTGGGCGGAAGACCCCTCTAACGAAGACAGGGCGTACGCGCGCGTGCGGCTGCGAGGTCTTATGCCGCTCCTTGCCTCGGAGGGAATGAATGTTGCCGCCCTTTCGGGCACCGCGCATCGAATGGCCGGCGCGCGCGCGGGCCTTGACGCGGTAATGGCTGGCTTCCTCAGTACGCACGCCACGTTTTTTCCTGAAGGCTATTCCCGGTTTAATCGCGCGGCCTTTACGGCGGCGAATCCGGAGGTCGCGCATCGGGTGCTTATCGCGTTACTGACCACCCTTGGCGGCAATATTTACCCGCCGCGCCAGAGCAGGTTGGAGACGCTCTGCGAAGACATGCGTCAGCCCGCAGGCGAAGCGCCGTGGTCGCGTGCGAAAACCCTTGGCGGCTGCCGCATCGTTCCCGACGGCGCCGATTTCCTGATTTGCCGCGAAGCAGGGCGCTGCGAAGTGTTGACGGCGCCGCAGGGCGCCAGCCTGATGTGGGACAAACGGTTTTTAGTCCGGTTGCCAGATGGTGCCGCGCAGTCCGCTGGCCTGTATACAATCAGGTCTTTGGGGGAGACAGGCTGGGCAGCGATTCGGCGAAAAATCAGCGATTCATCGGCGGATTATTTGCCTAGACTGGTCCGCTTGGCGCTGCCCGCCATCCATAAAAGGGGGAAAATTGTCGCCGTGCCGCATTTGAATTTCTATAATGTAGGTAGCTTCGGTCACCCAGATGTGCGATTTATGCCCCTCAAATCGGCGACTTCGGCAGGGTTTCCGGTTGTTTAACCTGAATTAAGCATTATGTACGTTCTAATGCATTGCTATTTTGTCATCATAGGGTGCGGGTCAGACAGTCTCGGGGCCGGCAGCGATTGGGAATATAGGTCGTGAATAATTTCGGTAAAAACTTGCTGTTGTGGGTCATCATCGGTGCTCTGCTGATAGTCCTGTTCAACATGTTCCAGCAGCCCGGCCAACGGACCGCCCAGTCGACAATTCCGTTCTCCGAATTTCTTGCGGAAATTGCTAATGGTCAGGTTCGTGAAGTCACGATCAAGGGCCAGAATATTGAAGGAAATTATAGCGATGGCCGCAGCTTCCGGACCTATGCGCCGGACGATCCCAACCTGGTTGAGCGGCTGAATAAACGCGGTGTGATCATAAATGCGCTACCTGCCGATGATGGATCGCCTTCTTTGGTGCAGATCCTGATTTCGTGGTTCCCGATGCTGCTGCTGATCGGCGTGTGGATTTTCTTCATGCGTCAGATGCAGTCCGGTGGTGGCAAAGCCATGGGGTTCGGCAAGTCGCGGGCGCGGCTGCTGACCGAACGCTCAGGGCGGGTAACCTTTGAAGACGTTGCTGGTATCGATGAAGCCAAGGTCGAGCTTGAGGAAGTGGTCGAATTCCTGCGCGATCCGCAGAAGTTCCAGCGCCTCGGCGGCAAGATACCGAGAGGCGTGCTGCTGGTTGGCCCGCCGGGTACCGGTAAAACATTGCTGGCGCGGGCCATCGCCGGCGAGGCGAACGTGCCGTTCTTCACCATTTCAGGCTCCGATTTCGTCGAGATGTTTGTGGGCGTCGGCGCGTCACGGGTGCGTGACATGTTCGAGCAGGGCAAGAAGAATGCGCCCTGCATCATCTTTATTGACGAAATTGACGCGGTTGGGCGTCATCGCGGCGCCGGCCTTGGCGGCGGCAATGACGAACGCGAGCAGACTCTCAACCAGCTGTTGGTGGAGATGGACGGCTTCGAGACCAACGAAGGGGTTATTCTGATCGCGGCAACCAACCGGCCCGATGTGCTTGATCCGGCGCTGCTGCGCCCCGGCCGATTCGACCGCCAGGTAACGGTCTCCAACCCGGATATTCTCGGTCGTGAAAAAATCCTCAAGGTCCATATGCGCAAGGTGCCGTTGGCACCCGACGTCGACGCAAGGGTGATCGCGCGTGGCACGCCCGGCTTCTCCGGCGCCGATCTCGCCAATCTGGTCAATGAAGCGGCTTTGCTCGCGGCCCGCCGCAACAAACGGTTGGTCACCATGGCCGAGTTCGAGGACGCCAAGGACAAGGTCCTGATGGGCACCGAGCGCCGCTCGATGGTGATGACGGACGAGGAGAAACGTCTTACCGCTTTTCATGAGGCAGGCCAT
>JAQBTY010000108.1 GCA_027624735.1 Pseudomonadota bacterium
TGTGGGATATCGTCGGGCGTAAGAAGGCGGCGGCAAAAAGCTTCCGCTATTCCACCGCCCTTGGTGGCATAGGCGGTGTCTGGGACTACGACGCGCTCGACGCCTATATAGAAAATCCCCGGAAATTCGCTCCCGGCAACCGGATGGCGTTCGCGGGAATCAGTTCCGACGGCCAGCGCGCCGCGGTCATCGCCTACCTGCGGACACTGAGCGACGCGCCGCGAGATCTTCCCAAATCGTCTCTGCTTGCGCCAACGACCGCCACCGCGGACCCGGCGGAAGCGGAAGATTTCGGGGGTCTGCCGCCGGATGAGGGCCGCGAGGAAACCCATGCCATTTGCGGCGCCTGTCACTCGCTCAGGCTGGTAACCCAGCAGGGGCTCGACGCGGACCGGTGGGACGGGCTAATGGACTGGATGACGCAAAAACAGGGGATGCCCGAACTGGAGAAAGACGAACGCCAGCGTATCGTCTCCTATCTCGCGAAATATTACGGCCCCGACCGCCGGTCGCGCCCGCGGACAGACCCGATGCGCCCAATGATGCCCGCCATGCCCATGATGGCGCCGCCACCGATGGCGCCCCCCATGCCGCCGCAACCCTAATCCGCCATAGAATACCCGCCGGTCACCGCGTCAAACCAAAGCTTGGCCACCGCGGGAGCGATGCCGGCCGGAAGGCCCTCTTCCGGCAGCCAGTAGGAATGAACGCCGGCCTGGAAATGCACCAGTGATGTTTTCGGCGCCGGGTTCATCTCGGCATACAGGGGCATGACCAGGCTCTTGTAGCTTGCCACCCCGTGATCGCGGCTGTCCTTGGAGACGCAGAACAGCACCGGCGGCACGGGCTTGGCATCCGGCCCTTTAAGCTCACGGCCATAGCCGAGGAACTGCCGGACCAGCGCCGCCGTATCGGCCTCGTTCAGCCCCATGCGTTCCGCCGTGGCGCGCGCACCGGCCTCAAGCGACGGTTCGATATTGGTGCTGACGGTGTATTCGCATTTGAATTGCGGCTGCATCTTCGCCGCTTCCCAGCGCTCCATGACCTCCTCGATCACCATGGGGAGCCGCATCAGGGCGATGGGGCCGTCCTGACCGAGCTTTTCCGGCCCGACATAGCGCGCCTTGTCCCGCCAGGTGCGGATATAAAGTTCGTAAAACGGATCGGTGCGTTTGGTTTCGGTGACCACTTTCTCGAAATCGCCGATCTCGCCCAACGAGCCGATCTTGGCCAGCTTTGCTTCGTTGATAAATCCAAAGGCCGAGTTCTCGACCGCCATGACTCCCGCGATATTGGGCACGCGCTGCGACAGCATGAACACGAACGGCCCGCCGGTGGAATGGCCATGGACGAATATCGAGTATTCGTCCTCCGGGAAATTGCGCGCCATGGTCTGCTTGCCGCCTTCTTCGAAAGCCGCCGGCCAGCCGGCAAGACGATCCCAGAAGACAGTGCCGGGTATGGCGTGGAGCACGGTCCGCGTGCCATAGCGTTCGCGGATCGATGTGTCGGTGATCACCTCATACTGGTCCGGCGTGATATGTTCGCCGGTGAGCCAGATGGGGGTGCGGATGGTGCCGTCGGGATTGATCGTGTCGCCGGGCCAGTGGCGCGACGGATCGTCGAGATAAAGCCGCCCCGGATAGGTCATGGTCGCCACCTTCATGCCGAACTTGCCGGCCAAAAGCCTGGCGACCGGCGCCATGGTCTTGAAATCCCCATCACCGCCCGACAGCAGATAGACACCGACCTTCTTGCCATCCGCCCCGATGCAGATTTTGGCGGGATCTTCCGGCTCGTAGATTTGCGCGCCGATATCCCACTCGAGCCCGACCGCCTGGATACGAAACAGATCTTCGTGTTCCTTCAGCGGAATATCCGGCATGGCGAGAACGGCTTCGGATTCCGCCAGGCATTGCTCCCGCGTCACCTCTTCGGGTGGGCGCCAGGTCGCACCCTTCAGTGTTGTTGCCAAAACTTTCCTCCCCCTGATTGCTGCGTCTTTTATTTGGCCGGCTCAGGCGGCGCGCGGTCTTTATCGACCAGCTGCAGACGCCAGCCGTCGGGATCGCGAAGCTCGACAGTGGTCCGGCCCGTTACCTCGATCAGCTTGGGCCCCCGGGTAAAGGCAACGCCCGCTTCGCTCAGCTCCTCATAGGCTTTTCCGGCATCATCGACCCGAAGCGCGATGTGATTGATGCCGATGACCTCTTCGGCGTGCACGGCGTGAATCTCGAATATAGGCTGGTTTTCACCGGGCAATTGCAGCTCCGCCGATCCACCATGGTGAGCGGTGCGCGTCAGCACCTTGAAACCGAGTTTCTCGAACAACGCGATATGGGCATCCACGTCACGCACGATCAATTCGATATGGTCGATGGCCAGAACCATTTTCATCTCCCTTTTGATTATGAGTCAGAGCCCGATCTGGGCGAACACGGCTTTCGTGCAGGGCTCATCGGGATACATCAGGTCCGGCATCGAAGCAAAATGATGCTTGCCGGGAAATTCCATCACCTGGCAGGGCCAGCCGCGTGCCTGCCAGGCGACGCGATAGAGATCGGACTGGCGCTTGAACTCGTCGGTCTCGTTCTCTCCCCAGGCGACGATCAAGGGACAGCCCCTCTTCGGCAAATGGTGAACCGGGCTGTTGCGCCAAGCCTCTTCCTTATCGAGCCGCGCCCATTCGTTGACGTTGGACAGCCGCACCGGCTCGAGATCGAACAGACCGCTCAGCACCGTAGCGCCCTTGATCAGATCGTCGGGCAGGCCAAGTTCCGCGCGCCAGCCATCGGCCAGCATCATGCCGGCAAGATGCCCCCCGGCCGAGCGGCCGATGACATAAATCCGGCCGGCATCGCCATTCATGCTTGCCGCGTTCGCATGGGTCCAGGCCAGCCCGGCCCGGCATTGACGCACGATCTCATCGATCGACGCCTCGGGCGCCAGCAGATAGTTGACCGTGACATAGGCGCAGCCGGCCGGCACGAAGGAATCGGCATAAAGATCGACATCCTTCTGGCTGGATGACCGCCAATAACCGCCATGAATAAAATAAACGATGGGTGATCCCGGCTTGTCCGCCGGAAAGACATTCACCACTTCCGCCGCGGTCGGGCCATAGGGAATATCCACATGGCAAACCCGTTCATCGCGAACGCGGGCGCTGTTTTCGGAAATAAAATTGCGATACTTGTCGCCATCGGGCGCGGTGCCGCGCGCGCTATATTGAACGTTCAGCTCCTGCTGGGAATAGCCGCGGTAAACTTTCTTGCCTGTTACGCGATAGGACGGTTTTGCGTCTGACATCCTCACCCCCTGAAATTATGGCTTGAGCGGGATCATATCAGGCAAAGAACGCCGCTGCGAAGGGCAAGCCTGATTTATCTGATCGATTGCCGGCCAAATTGCGGCTCCTTTCCGTCGAATTCAACAACATTACCAATCCGTATAGTTCGGGGAATAGGCCGGTCATGGTCGGCGCCTATATTCCACATCAAGGCAATATCGCCCAGGGACTGTTCCGAAAAAAATGTCGCTATCCCGATGCTTCTGGAACAGCCCGAGCCTATTAGTATTGGAGACACAATTATGAAAACTGCATACTCAATCCCGGCCCGACAAGGATGGCGTAGCGCCAAGTTTAACGCCGCATTGTTTGCCGCGGGCACCGTTGTCTGGGCAACGTCGGCAGTGGCAACCCTGCCATCCGGAGGCTACGCCGACCTGGTGGAGAAAGTCAGCCCGGCGGTAGTCTTCATATCAACCACACACAAGGCAGAAGCGCCGAAAGCGGAGAGGCGCGGGCCCGGCGAGACCCCCTTTCCGTTTTCCCCGGACTCCCCCTACGGAGAGTTCTTCAAGCAATTCAGGGACCAGATGCCAGAGCAGAAACGCGCCATGAAGGGACTTGGATCAGGCTTTGTCATCGACCCGACGGGTCATATCGTCACCAACAATCACGTGATCCATGGCGCCAGTAAGGTCCAGGTCAAAATGCAGGACGGTCGTGAGTTTACGGCGAAAGTCATCGGCAAAGATGCCAAAACCGATCTGGCCCTTCTGAAAATCCAAGCTGTAAAGCCGCTTCCCTATGTCAAATTTGGCAATTCAGCCAAACTGCGCGTCGGCAACGTCGTTCTCGCCGTCGGCAATCCCTTCGGTCTTGGCGGGACGGTTACCGCGGGGATAGTCTCGGCACGCAACCGCGACATCAATGCGGGTCCATATGACGATTTCATCCAGACGGATGCAGTGGTAAATCGGGGCAATTCCGGGGGACCGTTGTTCAATACCAACGGGGACGTTGTCGGTGTCAACACGGCGATTTATTCGCCGAATGGCGGCTCAGTGGGCATTGGCTTTGCTATCCCGGCCAATTTGGCGAAGGAAGTCGTTGCCCAGTTAAAGGACCACGGCAACGTAGACCGCGGTTGGCTCGGCGTGAAGATCCAGCTCGTCAGCCCGGAAATCGCACAAGCCATCGGTCTTGATTTCGGTAAAGGCGCATTGATCGCGGGCGTCACGCCTGGCAGCCCGGCAGCCAAATCAGGCCTTCGCCAGGGCGACGTGGTTCTTGGTTACAATGGCAATTCGGTAAAGACGATGCGCGATCTGCCCAGCCTCGTTGCCACAACACGCTCCGGTGAAACGGCCATGCTCGAGCTATGGCGCAACGGTCGGATAGAATCCGTATCGGTCACGATTGGTCGACTCAAGCCGGACCTCGTCGCTTCGGCCAACGACGATTCCGTGGTTCCGGGAAGTGCCGCGTCCAGTTTCCTCGGAGCGGACCTGGCGGCACTCGACAACAACTCCAGGGCCCAGCTCGGGCTGCCAGAGACTAAGAAGGGTGTCGTCATCGCAAGGATCGAGCCCGAAGGCCGTGCGGCGGCCGCGGGATTGCGGCGTGGGGATGTGATCGAGAAGGTGGGATCAATCCCAGTCGCCAGCCCGCTGGACGTGGACAAGGCAATCGCGAAGATCAAGAAGAATGCCGTTCTGCTTCTCGTCAATCGCGGTGGTGAGACTCTGTTTGTCGGGGTGAAGCGCGCCGACGCCTAGTGAATAGAATTTAGCATATGGTTTGCTCCTTGTTTGCCGGGAGCTAACGCGGAAGGGCTGGCCACCTCCCAGGTGCTGGCCCTTTCGCTGGAGTCGGAGCAAACGAAATTCCATTGCTTTGCCGCGGCAAGATTTTCCATATTGCAAGAGAAGCGCGTTATAACAATGTGTTGAATGGTGAAAGGCCGATCAGGCTGGCATGAAAATACTGGTTATAGAGGACGATGCGGAGACTGCCGCATACATCGTCAAAGGTCTCGAACAACAGGGTTTTGTTGTCGATCACGCGGATGACGGGCGCGACGGGCTGGTTCTGGCTGCCGGCGGCGCCCACGATGTTCTGATCGTGGACAGAATGCTTCCCGGCCTCGACGGTCTCGGTATCGTCAAAACGATCCGAGGCGCCGGCGTCAAAACACCGGTTTTGTTTTTGACCACAATGTCCGGGATCGACGATCGCGTCGCGGGGCTGGAAGCCGGCGGTGACGATTACCTGCTGAAACCCTTCGCTTTTTCCGAGTTGCTTGCACGCATCGGCGCCCTGGCACGGCGTCCCCCCCTTAGTAACGAGAAAACGGTGCTCCAGGTAGCCGATCTGGAAATGGATTTGATACAGCGAAGAGTAACGAGAGACGGTCAGACCATCGATCTTCAACCGCGGGAATTTCGCCTGTTGGAATATCTTTTACGGAATACCGGACGCGTGATAACGCGAACTATGTTGCTTGAACATGTCTGGGATTTTCATTTCGACCCCAAGACCAATGTGGTGGAAACGCATATCAGCCGTCTGCGCGCGAAAATAGACAGGCCCTTCGAAACCGATCTCATCCATACGACCCGCGGCGCGGGATATAGTTTGCATGCACCTCACTGATTATTTCCGCAGCACGCCCTTTCGGATTGTCGGGGTTTATACCCTTCTCTTTGTCATGTCCGCCGCGATTCTCTTCAGTGTCGTCTACTGGTCAGTAACGCGGGAAATGACCCGGGAATTAAAGGCCGTGATCGAAGAGGACACGCGTCCTCTGGTAACCGCCTATTCTGAAGGCCGGCCGGATCGCCTGATCGAGGCCGTGCGCGAGCGCGCGAAGGCCGCCCGTCCGGGCGACACGCTCCTGTTGCTGCAAACGGTGGACGGAATTGTTCTAGGAGGGAACGTGGTTCGCTTCCGGCCGTTCACGGGGTGGCAGGAACTTCCTCTGCAAACCAATGGTAAGGAACGGCAGACTAAGCTCAGCGATGATGACGACACCGCGCTGGTACTGGGTGCCCAGCTAGGCCGAGTCTTTCTTCTAGTCGGCCGCAGTCTACGTCGTATTCACGAGACACAGGACCTTCTCATTCGTTCCGTTGCCTGGGCGCTTGCCGTTACAATCCTTCTCGCCCTCGGCGGCGGCGCGGTCTTCAGCCGGGGCGCCTTAAGGCGAATTGAGGCCGTTAACGCAGCGTTTCGCGAGATCACCGAAGGAAACCTGTCGCGACGGGTTCCCGCCCGGGGAACACGAGACGAACTGGATCAGCTTGCCATAAATATCAATCAGATGCTGGATCAAGTTGAAGTGTTGCTTTCAAACCTGCAGCAGGTGACAAACGATATCGCCCATGACCTCCGGACACCGCTCGGCCGATTACGACAGGGGCTCGAAGCGACCCGCCTTAAGGAAGCAAGCCTCGCGGAGTATCGAGAGGCCATCGACCATGCGATCGAGCAATCCGATAGCATCCTCGACACGTTCGCCGCGCTATTGCGGATCGCCCAGATCGAATCGCGGGTCCGGCGCGGGCAATTTATGACAGTCGACCTGTCGGAGGTCTCCAATACCGTCATTGAAGCTTTCGATGCTGTCATAGAAGACGCGGGCCAAAGCCTTGTCATTGACATCGCACCGGCTATTCAGATCCACGGTGACAAGGACCTCCTTACCCAAATGCTCGCAAATCTGGTCGCTAACGCCACCCATCACTGCCCGGCGGGCACCGAGATCAAGATCCTCCTGACGGGCGGTCCCGAAGCGACCCTTGTTGTCGCCGATACAGGACCAGGCATACCGGACAACGAAAGAGATGCCGTGCTGAGACGGTTCTATCGCCTTGAAAAAAGCCGTACGACATCGGGAAGTGGTCTTGGGCTCGCAATGATAAAAGCCATCGCAGACCTGCATGATGCCAGGTTGACGCTATCGGATAACGGACCGGGGCTGAGTGTCACCGTCCGGTTTCCGGCCCTTACAGCCCGCTGACCGGTATCATTCGGATTACCAGAACCGCACGCGGCCGGTATCGAGATGGATGAAGTTGGAACGTTTGTAGTAACCGACCCCGCCGAGACGCAAATCCAGCGCCGCCCGCCGCACATCGCGCAATTGCCGGCCGGGCAGACGAACATCGATTGCCATGCCCTGCAGGTGATAGCTGCGTTTGGCGACGCCCCGGCTGTTCGCGGCGAGCCGCGCATTGGTCAGGGGCGACCGATAGGCGGAAAGAATTTCGAACGGCTGCTCCGACTCCAACCGGGTTCGCAAGCGATGAAGGATGTCCAGAAGACCAACATCCATACTGGTCTTGTCGCCGGTCCGAAAATCGCGCAGCAAATGGTCTATTTCGGCGAGCGCGTCAGGGCTGTAACGGCCGTCCTCTAAATAGGGAACAGACAGGGTCTCACCGGTATGCAGGTGACGCAAGGACAGGCTCCGATGATCGGAGGTTCGCCGAGGGCCGGTGGCCGCCATGACGGGGCCCGCGGCGACGCCGATCGCGCCGCCGACGGTCGCCCGCAGCAAAGCACGCCGTTGCGCGCGAAAAACATTCCAATCGGTATCGGTCACGACTGCACTCCTGAACCAGGCCCTAAGGTAATCATAGATTTAACAAAGATAAATTAATTTTTGAGCGCGATTTAGCGGCCACCGGAATTACGCTATGTTTTAGGGGATTATTGCAGGGTTTTCTGTCCCATCGCCTCGCCCGCCACCAAATCGGCCATCACGGCGTCAAGCAGTTCCTCGATAGCTTCGAGGTCCCCGCCAGGCGCCCACTTGACCTCTTCGATCAGCGCATCGACGATGGCGTCCCAGCCATATTCAGTGACCAGACTCTTGATTATCTTTGGCGCACTATATGTCATGGGCAAACTCTAGCGCGCTCAGGAGAAGCGGTCACCCCATAACATTTAATAGGATAGTGCGGCCCGGAATGGGGACAGCCGTTCCCATGCGATCATGGTTTTGTCAATTTTCGCGTCCTGTCGAAGACAGATTTCGGATAGTGCGCCAAACTGGCGATCAAGGCCTGCAAATCTTCACCGGAAAGCGGGTCTACATCGATTTTCAACTTTTTCGCTTCGGCGAGAAAATCGGCATTACGCACCATGGTCATGAACGATTTCCGCAATGCGGCAACCCGCGCCGCCGGAACCTTGGGGCCCACCATAAAGGGACGTCCTACATCGGAGTCGCTTGCCAGAATTTTAAGGACCTTCCGATCTTCTTCGTTGGTCGCAAGCTCAGCGATCGTCGGAATATTGGGAAGATCATGACGGCGGTGAAGGGTAGACTGGAAAAGCGGAATAACTTTCGTGCCGGCCCAGCCGGGGCGTGCCCGTTTCAATTGGGCCCAGACCACATTGGCCATGCCGTCGATCTCGCCCTTTTCCAACGCCAGCAATTGCCGGGAGCTTCCGCGATATCCCTTGACGGTCTTGATCTTGGTGCCTAACAGGCGGTTTAACGCGATAGGAACCGTCACCGACTTGCCGCGCGCGGATGTTCCGCCGAAGATCACCTCCTGCTTCTTAAGATCTTCGATGTTCTTGATTCCCTTGGTATGCCATATGGCGCCAATACTTTCGATCTTGGCAAGCCGGCCGATCCAGTTGAATTTATCGATATCCATCCCGTCGCCGACATTGCCGTAGATGAAGGCATTTGACGGCAGCGAACTGCCGACAAGTCCGATAACGGTGCCATCCTGCGGCGCAACCTTGTAAACAAAGGAGGCGGCTTTGGTGGTGGCGCCACCCGGCATGTATTTGGGGATCATCGTCGGTTTACCGGGAAGATAGTTGGGGAAATGTTTGATCATAAGCCGGGCATAGGTGTCGTAGCCGCCACCCGGTGCATAGCCGACGATTACGGTAATTTGTTTTCCTTTATAGAAGTCTTCGATCGCATCGGCCTGAGCGGACGCCCAGCTGCAAACCACGCCCGTGATGATCGTCAGAACCGCCAGTGTTGTTGATCTGAACATTCTTTTCTCCCTGTTATGTCCCGTAAGACCTGGCTCTCAGTTTTTTCTTTTTTGAGCCGAGAATTCGTCAAACTTCGCCTGCGCTGGCTAATCGTTGAACCTTGTCAAAAGCATTTTCGTATTTGGAATCGAAGGACCGCAGCGAGCGGCCTTCGCGCCGCAGGTCAATCGACGGTTCGTTTTCGCTTGGGTCGCGAATGGTGCCCATCGGGTCTTCGCCCTTCGCAACCCGGTCCATCTGCTCGTCGAGCAATCTGTGATACAGGATGACCCCCTTGTCGCTCTGGCCGAGATGCTCCTGCGTGCGGTCGGATATGGGGCCCTGCCCGACCCAGCCGATCATGTCCTGCGCCGGGACATTGTCGGCGATGATCTTGCCTTCCGCGTTAAACAAATCCGACCGCCGCATGGTCATCGGTTTGGGCGCCGCCCCGGGTTCTCTGACGCTGGTGCGGTAAGCAAACTGGATGGTGTTGACATCATCCACCGGCACACGAAATTGCAGGGTGGGTCTCCCCACATTACCCACGGCGAGGATATTGGGGAAAAGAAGCGGATGACCGGTGGTCCAGTCGTCCGCGTCTTCCGCCTCGCCCTCCAGCAGCCGGCGTTTCATGATGCCGTATTCGAACACGTCGAATTCGATCTTGAGATGCGGCGTCGTCACCATGGCGGGCGGCTTGCCCATTTTTTTCAGGATGTAGTTTCCCTGCTCGCCGTGCAGATATTCAAAATGCATGGGATCGGCCGCGTTGTCCATGCATTGAAGCCAGTTGCACGGCAATTCGTGAATTTCGACGACCCGGTCCAGATCGTCGCGCACCAGAACATCCCAACGCGGCACCAGCGGCACGGGTTTGGGTCCGAGATAGGCGAAAATCAGACCGCCCAACTCCGCCACGGGATAGGCCTTGATCGGCGTTTTTTCCCTGAAGTTGGAGTCAGGATTAACCCGGTCCTCGAACGGCTGGTGAAGGCATTTGCCGGCCGGATCGAACAACCAGCCATGATAGGCGCATCGAATACCGCGCTCATCGGGAATGCCGTATTCCATGGACATGCAGCGGTGCGGACACCGGTCACCGATCAGGCCGTATTCGCCCGCCGCCGACCGGAACAGGGTCAAATCCTCACCCAGGAGCCGAATTTTTTGAACGGGCTCTTCGTCCAGTTCGACGGCAACGCCCACCGGCTGCCAGTACCGTCGCAGCAGATTGCCCATCGGCGTTCCCGGGCCGACCCGGGTCAGGCGTTCATTCCGCGATTTTCGCATGCTCTATCTCCCCTTCACGCGTGCGTCTTGATCTGCACTGTCAGGCCTGCCACGGCTTCTCCGGATGGAGCAGCCCGGCCAGACGGCCATTCACCCGGGCCACGTAATAGTCCCAGGCGCGGTTTCCCAGCGCCTCGATCGCCGCGGGCGACAGAGACGCGCGTTGGACATTGGCCCAATCCGCCAGATCGCTTTCGTTCCACAATTCGATCTCACCGCCGTGCGAAATTACCTCATGCAGGACGTCGGCATTCTGCTTCAGGGTAATCGCCTTCAGGACGGTATTCTTAATACTGCCGGTCGCGGTCACGTCGCCATGGCCGCGCAGCAGGGCCGCGGAACTGTTTCCCAGAACCTTGGCCAGCGCGGCGCCGCGCTCGACCGTGGTGATCAGGCCGGCCGCGCGATAAAGCGGCAACCCGCCCTGCCAGTCCGGCGCGCTGCTTGAAATCAGGCCGCGCAGCTTGCGGTGCGACAGGCTGAAGATTCGCGACAGCCGGCTGTGCGAATGGAGGATCGACCTGACGTCCGGCCGGGCCCGATAGATCGACGTGTGAATCGGCCATTCCGCATTGGGGTGCCCGTCGCCGTCAATGATCCCGCCATCCAGATCGCAGACCAGAAAATCGCTGGCGGTGACCAGAGCCGGGCTCATGCCGCGGTTGATCATGAAATGCGTATCGGTATCGGGAATTCGGGCGGAAATCTGCCCGTAGGCGTCGATGATCTCCTGCTCGGCAAGGATACGGCATCCCAGGGTGAGTTGTTCGGCGAGTTCAACGAGATTTTTATCGGACAGCCCCATCGTCCTTACTCCGCAATTGCGCATTGATGCGACAGCATGATCTCACGCCGTTCTTTTCCGGATTGCACCATCGCGGCCCCCACCTCAGTGGTCGCCAGGGCCCAGCGCCCGTGATGCAGGATCGGTTTGCCCTCGACGATTGCTTCGTACATTTCCTTCATTTCCAGCATGCCCACGCCACGGCCGCCTTCTACCGGGATTTCATGTCGCCCGTCGTCGTCATAGACGTAAATGCCGTTGGGCGATTGGCGAATGTCACCGCGTTCAAAGCTGGCGACGGTTATGCCGAACCAATGGATGTGCGCCCTTGTGCCCACCGCCGCATCATGAATTTGCCCGCTGCCATGGCTGCTCGCATCCTCGGCGCCCGCCCCAAAACGCATGCCTTCCTTCGCGTCGTCGGAATTTATGTCGCCTTGCCGCAAGGCGCGGCGAACAGCCAATCGCTCCGCGTCCGAATACATCCGGTTTCCGATGCCCCAGGTCAGTTCGGAGGTGTCGAAATATCCATAGCCGTTGTAGGTAATGGTGGCGGGCGTTCCGTCTTCGAATTCCAGAAAGGCAGAAAAATTGCCCGGGCACGGGCGTTCCTTCATCCACCGTCCGACCGTCGCCCGGACGCTGCGGACCTTGCCGCCGCCCAGAAGCCGGACAGTATCGATCAAATGGGGCGCATGCCGATGGACGACACCGCCGCCCAGGATCTCGTCCAGCTCTTCCGCGACACGGGGCTTCAGCAACCCAGGGCTGTTCAACGCTCTTCACGCTCGGCGATAATTGAACAGCTGGTCGAGTCCCCCGATGGCAT
>JAQBTY010000109.1 GCA_027624735.1 Pseudomonadota bacterium
GATCGCGCCTGCCAGGGGTGAGAGGTTCTGCTCGTTCGATAAAAAAGGATGAGAGAACCAATGCGCGCAGCCATCGTCGAAGCATTTGGGCCGGCCGAGTCACATAAATTCGGGGACTTGCCGGACCCGATTCCGGGACCGGGCGAGGTGCTGATCGATGTGCACGCTGCCGGCGTCAATTTTCCCGATTCTTTGTTGGTCCAGGGCCTGTATCAGGTGAAGCCCGCTTTTCCGTTTTCGCCAGGGCGCGATGCCGCCGGCGTGGTGACGGCGGTCGGTGACGGCGTGACCGCTGTGAAGCCCGGTGACCGGGTGGTTACGGTTTACAGCTATGGCGCCTATGCCGAAAAGCGGGTGGTGCCCGCGGAACGCTGTTTTCCGCTTCCCGACGACGTGGATTTTGTCACCGGTGCCGCGATGGCGACAACCTATCTGACGGCCTGGGTAGCGCTCATGGCGCGTGGATCGTATAGGCCCGGCGAGAAAATCCTCGTCCTTGGCGCCAGCGGCGGGGTCGGGCTGGCGGCCATACAGATCGCCAAGGCCCATGGCGCGTTTGTCATCGGCGGCACGACGAATCCCGCGAGAAGCGGCGCAGCCCTGAAGGAGAGCGGCGCCGATGCGGTGGTCTGTACCATGGGTGACGATATCAATGAATCGTTGCGCCAAGAGGTGTTTGCGGCGACTGACGGCTATGGGGTGGATATCGTTCTCGATTCCATAGGCGGCGCCTTGTTCACGGCGGCGCTGCGGACGCTGGCTTTTGGCGGGCGTCTTTTGGCCGTTGGGTTTATCGCCGGTATTCCCACGGCGCGGGCAAACTATTTCAACGTGAAGGATATATCCCTGGTCGGCATGGGGCTTGATCTTCATTTCAAGCACCAGCCACGGATTATTCAGGATGCCGCAGCCGATATTTTCGACCTGTTGAGCAAAGGCAAGATCAAACCCCAGGTCACCGACACCTATCCGCTTGAGCAATACACGACCGCGCTGGCGCGGTTCGGCTCCAACAAGAGCAACGGCAAAATGGTCCTGACCACCGGGCGGGACTGAGGCTCATGACCACGGCGACGCAGGCCATCCTCGATAGCGCGCGCAAACGGGGCGACCGTACCCTGTCGGAATATGACAGCAAGCGCATCCTTGCGGCCTACGGGGTTCCCATAAGCCGCGAAAAACTTGTCTCGACCGCGAAAGAGGCGCGCGACGCCGCCAGGAAAATCGGCTATCCCGTGGTGCTGAAGGCGTGTTCCGCCGATGAAGCGCACAAAACCGAAAAAGGCCTGATCGCGGTCAATCTGTCGAGCCAGAAGGACCTGAACGAGGCGTTCGCGACGCTCAGCAAGCGGGCCGGCAAGAACTATCAAGGCGCCTATCTGGTGCAGGAGATGGTCAAGGGCGCGCGCGAGATCATGATCGGCATGCACCGCGATCCGTCGTTCGGGCCCTCGATCCTGTTCGGCCTCGGCGGTATCTTCACCGAAATTCTGCAGGACGTCGTGTTTCGGGTGGCCCCCCTGAAAAAGCGTGACGCGACCGATATGATGCGTTCGATCAGGGGACACAAAATTCTCGATGAAGTGCGCGGCATGCCGGCGGTCGATAAAGAAATGCTCGCGAACGCGCTGCTGGCGGTAAGCAAGATCGCGCTCGACCATCCCGACATTGCCGAGATCGACATCAACCCGTTGATCATCAGCGGTAAAAAGCCCATCGCCGTTGACGGGCTGGTCGTGTTGACGGCTACGGGCGAGACCAAAGGCTGATACGGGGAATGGCTCCTGACACCGCTCCCCCCACCCTAACCCTCCCCCTCAAGGGGGGAGGGAACAGTTTTTATGCGCAGAATTATTCTCCCTCCCCCTTGAGGGGGGAGGGTTGGGGTGGGGGTGCCCCCTTCACAATAATTTCCATGTCGGGAGCATAGCTGTGACCACCGTCATGGAAAAATTCTTCGCCCCCAAAAGCGTGTGCGTCATCGGGGCGTCTGCCACGCCCGGCAAGCCCGGCAATGTGGTGGTCCGCAACATGCATGACGCGGGCTTTAAGGGAAAGATCTACCTGGTCAATCCGCGTGGCGGCGAAATTGAAGGCCATAAGGTCTATCCATCCATCGCCGACCTGCCGGATAATATCGATCAGGCGGTGGTGACGCTGCCGGCGGCGGGGACGCCCGACACGGTGCGTGCGCTGGGCAAGAAAGGCGTACAGGCCATAATTCTCGCGGCCAGCGGATTTGCCGAAGTCGACCATATGGGCGAGTCCCTGCAGCAGGATCTCATCGCGGCCATCAGGGAATCCGGCGCCCGTGTTATTGGGCCCAACACCACCGGCCACATATCGGTGCCGGGGAATTATACCTCGAGCTTTTTTCCGTTGGGAAAACTTCGGCGCGGCAGCGTCTCCTATATTACCCAGACCGGCAATTTTTGCGGCATATCCATGCGGCATATCCTGTCGGCGGAAAATTACGGCATCGCCCGATCCTGCGGGCTCGGAAACAAGGCCGATCTGGATGAATGCGATCTGCTGAGATTCTATGACGAGGATCCCGAAACGAAATCCATTTTCCTCTATCTGGAAAGCATCAAGAACCCGAAACGGTTTTTGCAGGTGGCCCGCAGCGTATCGCGCAATAAGCCGGTGTTTCTGCTCAAGGGCGGCGCTTCCGACGCGGGCGCGGCGGCGGCTATCGCCCATACCGGGTCGCTGGCCGCGGACGGCCGGATCGTCGACGGCGCCCTGGAACAGGCCGGTGTCACGCGGCTGGCCAAATACTCGCAGCTTTTCCATGTGGCGAAGGCGCTGGATGTCATGCCGTTGCCGAAGGGCAACCGGGTTTCGTTCCTGTCGCCGTCGGGCGCCTTTACCGTCTGCCTGACCGATATCTGCCGCGCCTGCGGTCTCGACGTGCCCGATCTGGAGGAAAAGACCCGCAAGCGGCTGCAGCGCTACGCGCCGCCCTTTATCCGCATGCGCAATCCGGTCGATATATTCGGCAGCGTCGGTGCGCATGGCTACGAGCTCGCCTATGGCGATGCGCTCGAAGCGGTGCTGGTGGACCGCAATATCGACGCCGTGGTGGTGATCATGATGCTGACCACGGAAACCGGCATCCCGTCGTTCGATTTTCTTGTCGATCTCGCGAAGAAATATCCGGCCAAGCCGGTCTACGTCACCTTCATGGGCGAACACCAGCACAACGTCGCGGCCAAGGCCTGGCTCGAGCCACGCGGCGTGCCGTGCTACATGGAGGTCGAACAGCCGTTCGAGGTCCTGTCGCTGCTGGCGCAATGCCGAATGCATATGGGGAAACGGTAACCTGCCGCAACAGGACAGATCGCGGTTTTCCACAACCAGCCAACAGGATAAGCTGAGCCCATAAGCCCGCGCCAAAAAATCCCGCGGGCAATATAAACATGGGAACAGGGCATGGGTATCAGAACCGGTAAGCAATATCTCGACGGTCTGCGCGACGATCGTGAAGTGTGGTGCGATGGCGAGCGGGTCAAGGACGTGACCACCGATCCGCGCTTTGCCGGCGGCGCCAGGACCCTTGCGGAACTTTACGATCTGCAGCACAAGCCGGATCTGATCGACACCATGACCTATGAATCGCCCACCACGGGCGATCGGGTCGGCATGTCCTTTATTCAGCCGCGCTCGGCCGAGGATCTGGCTGCCCGGCGCAAGATGTTCAAGGTCTGGAACGACTATACCTGCGGCATGTTCGGCCGCTCTCCGGATTTCATGAACGTGATGCTGTCGTCCTATGGCGCGGCCCATGAGGCTTTCGATACCGGCGAGAGCAAGTTCGGCAAGAACGTCGCGGCCTATTACGAACTGGCGCGGGAAAACGATATCGCCACGACCCATGCGCTGGTCAGCCCGCAGGTGGATCGGTCCAAAACGCCCGAATTTCAGGAAAAGGACATAGCCGCCAGGATCGTCGGCGATAACGACAAGGGCTTTATCATCAATGGCGTCCGTATGCTGGCCACCCTGGCGGCGATCGCCGATGATATCGTCGTCATGCCGGCGCCGTCCTATCCGCTGACGGATTCGGAGGAAGCCAAGGATCACGCGTTCGGCTTCGTCATACCGGTATCGACACCGGGGCTTAAGCTGATCGCACGACCGTCTGTCATTCACCAGAACGCCGGCTCGCCGATGGATTATCCGTTGTCCAACCACTTCGACGACAGCGACTGCATGATCATGTTCAACAACGTGCTGGTGCCGTGGGAACGGGTCTGGATCTATCGCGATATCGAAGCCTATAACGCGGCACAGAGCCGCACCCATACCCACACCCATACATCGCACCAGTTCGCGACCAAGGATCTGGCCAAGGCGCAATTCATGCGCGATCTGGCGATCACCGTCGCGCGCTCAACCAATGTGGATCAGTTTCTTCATATCCAGAACATGCTGGGCGAGCTGATCCATGTGTGCGAATGGGTCGAAGCCTGTATCCGGGCGGCGGAACAGGATTGTCATCCTGGCCCCGGCGGCACGGTGGTTCCCCGGCGGGAAGCGTTGCAGACGGTCAAGTTCCTGTTCCCGCCGCAGTTCCGGCGGGCCTGCGAGATCATTCAGACAATCGGGGCGGGCGGGCTGTTCATGGTGCCGTCCTTCGCGATGCTGGATAGTGATCTGGCGCCGGAAATCGAGAAATATTTTCAGGCGGCGAACATCGATTCCCGCGAACGGATCAGGCTTTTCCGTCTCGCCTGCGATGCGGCGCTGACCAGCTTCTCCGGCCGCCAGCAACTTTATGAGCGGTATTTCGCGGGCGATCCGGTGCGGTCCCAGGCGTCTTACGCCGCGTCATTCGACAAGGCGCCGTCGATCGCGCGCATTACGAACCTGCTCGATAAGTGGGAGGGGGAGCTGAAGGGATAGGGTACCAAAGCGGGATGATTTTAGATGTAATCATGTGGCAAAGGCCCACCTCCCCTGGCCCCTCCCCCCTGAAGGGCGGAGGGGAAAGCAAAGGCACGACCTGAGTATACTCCCTCTCCGCCCCATTGGGGGGGAGAGGGTTGGGGTGAGGTGGGGCTTGCAGCGCGAAGCAGCTCATGGCTGGGTCGACTTAAACACATATTGCTCTAAGGGAAGTCGGTCAGTTCCACTTCGTAGCCGTCGGGGTCGCGGACAAAGGCGATGTGATAGCGGTCATCCATCGACATGGGTGTCGGCGGTTGGGAAAACTCGAAGCCTTCGCTTTTCAGCTTTACGCAGAGCGCCAAAAGATCGGGAACGCTGAAATTGATGTGCCAATATAAATTGCCCAGGATGAATTCCGCCGGCGGATCCTTGTCCTGCACCAGTTCCAGCGCGTGATGGTCCGCTTCATCCCCATAGGCGACATAGGCCGCCAGATGATTGTGCGGAATGCTGTCGCGGCGGCGCGTGACGATCATGCCCAGCAAGCGGCTGTAAAAATCGATGGAGGCCTCGAGATCGCGCACTTTCAGCGCCGTATGGCGCAGGCGACGCGGGCGCGTATCCCCTTTGGTTTCAGCAATCATGGTCCAGTTTCCCGATCGGGCGCTTTGGTTCAGGGATAATCGGTTACCTCGATTTCGTAGCCGTCCGGGTCGCGGATAAAGACGATATGATAGCGGTCTCCAATCGAAAGGGGTGTCGGCGGTTCGGTGAACTCGATTCCTTCGCTTTGCAGCTTGTCTCTTAGCGCCAGAAGATCGGGCACGCTGAAATTGAGGTGGCTATACATATTGCCGTGAACGAATTCGGCCGGCGGATCGGTGTCCTGTATCAGCTCCAGCGCGTGATTATGGGCTTCGTCGCCAAAGGCGAGATAGGCCGACTGACGATTCTGCCGTACGTTTCTTTCATGGCTTTGGCGCCGACGCGCAACAATCATGCCAAGTAGCCGGCAGTAGAAATCGATCGATGCTTCGAGATCGCGTACTTTCAGCGCGGTATGGCGGAGACGGGGCGGGCGTAGCGTTGGTCCTGTGCCAGCAGCCATGGGATTATTATTTTCCTGTATCAAGTCGGGGGGCCCGCAACGGGCCGCCCCGGATAGACGTGAGCTTACTTGTCGTCGAACAGTTTTGCCTTGAGCGCTGCGTGATCGACCCTGAATTTGTAGCCCTTCAACTTCTCCCAGCTCGACTCGTAGATGGTCTTCAGCAGCGCCGATGCGTAAGGTTCTTTCATGTAAAATTTTTTCACGCCGGCGGCGAAAACTTTTTCATTGTCCGCGTCGGCCTTCTTGCGCAGGACCTTGCCGCTGTTCTGTTCGTAAAAAAGGCCCGCCGCATCGATCTGTTTGCGTTGTGCGTTCGACAATGATTTGTATTTGTCGAGATTAATCATCACGAGGCTAGAGGAGCGGAAAAAGGGAACTTCCACCCGGTACTTGAGGAATTTGGCCCAGCCGAACTTGGCTATCCCGCCTTCCGGCCAGACGAACCCCTTCACCACGCCCCGCTCCAGCGCGGTATAGAGATCGGTCATCCCCATGTTAATGGGCGTCGCCCCCATGACGATGAGGAAGGGGTTGTAGATGTTCGTGGAGCGTAGCTTCAGCCCCTCGAACTGAAACCCGGTTTTCTTGTCCAGCTTGGGCTCGAAGCCCAGATAGAAATGGAAAAACGCGCCGCCATGGTTGCCCCAGCCGAGGATGTGGGTATTCATGCCCTTGCCCCAGGCCTCCTGCATCATGTCGTAGCCGCCGTTTTCCCGTAAGCGGGCGGGCGAGGCGGTGGACGGCGTCAGGGCGCCCTGTTCCGGTACCAGCCCGGGGTAATAGGACGGGCACGTGATGATATCGATAAGGCCTCGTTGCATCGCGCCGGGTTGTTTTTTCGCGGGCGTGATCTCGGGGCCGCCCTTGTAATTCAGTTTCAGAATACTCTCGTCTTTCTTCATTTTCGCGACGAAGGTCGCAAAAAATGCTTCGACCTGGTCGTGATTTTTAGGCAAACACGATGAAAGTTTCAGGCTCGTCGCGGCAAGCGCACCCTGCGCGCCGAGGCAAATACCGGCCATGGTGGCCAAGCCGAACAACGCGTACGATAAATATTTACCAGACAATTTTACTCCCTTTTTAGCAGGTAGATGGTTTTTTCCGCCAGCCCCGTGATCAAGGCGATATTGTTGCAAGAATGGTCGCAGTAAACAGGTCTGGATGTCAATGTCAGGGCACCGCGGGACCGAGGACCCCGCAAGGCGCTACTTCGGTTGAAAACCCATAAATATTACTCGGTGGTTTCCCGGTTTTCGCAGTAATCGAGCACCGCGCGGACCATGCCCACATAGCCGGTGCAGCGGCAGAGATGACCCGACAGCATGTCGCGCAACTCTTCTTCGGTGGGTTTCGGGTTTTCCTTCAGATAGGCGGTGATCGACATCAGGATGCCGGGCGTGCAGTAGCCGCACTGCAGGCCGTGATGCTTCTTGAACGCCTTTTGCAGATCGGACAGTTCGCCGTCGTCGCTGGCCAGGCTTTCCGCGGTTTCCACCGTGCAACCATCGGCCTGGACGGCGAAGGTCAGACAGCCGCGGGCGACGATGCCGTCCATCAGGATTGTGCAGGCCCCGCAGACGCCATGTTCGCAGCCCACGTGACAGCTGGTGATGCCGATCTCATGGGTCAGGAAATCGCTGAGCAGCATGCGGGGCTCGGCATGGCCGGTTACTTTCCGCCCGTTAAGGATCAGGTTTACCGGGTAGCGGCCTTCTTTGTTTAAACGCGGCATGATACGGCCTCCTCTATCACGCGGCGTCCCAGCCGGCGCACCAGTTCGCGGCGGTACCGTGCCGTCGCGTGAATATCGTCATACCCGCCAAGATCCCAGGCAAAGGCGTTCAGCGCATCGTCCAGTGCCGCGCCGTCCAGCATATCCCATTCGCGCACCGTCGGCCGGTCGGCCACGCCGCCGATGCCGAGGCGGATCTTGCCGGCCGATGCCACGGCGGCCAGCGCGACAATGGCAAAGTCGCCGCGCCGCTGGGCCATTTCGGTAAAGGCGTAGCCTTCGCCCGGTTTTTTGACCGGGTAGCGCGCCGCCACGACCATTTCATCGGCGCGCTTGGCCACCGACAGCATGCCCGTCTGAAACAAATCGGCTGACAGGACCCGGTCGCCGCCAGTGGAGCGCAACACGACTTCTCCGCCAAGGGTGGCGAGACAGAGCGGCAATTCGGAACTCGGGTCCGCATGGGCCAGCGACCCGCAAACGGTGCCGCGCGCCCGTGTCTGGTAATGGCCGATAAAGGGCAGGGCGGCCTTTACCAGCGGCAGTTGGTCCGCCAGCTGGTCCCAATGTTCAAGCTGTGCCTGCCGGGTCGAGGCGCCGATTTCAACGGCGCCACGTTCAATCCGGATATAGTTCATTGGCTCCGACTTGGAGATATCGATCAGTATCTGCGGTTCCGCCAGTCTGAAATTCAGCATCGGCACCAGCGACATGCCACCCGCGATAATGCGGGCATCGTCGCCCCCGTCGGAGAGCGCCTGAACCGCTTCCTGCGACGTGGCGACTTTTAAATAATCGAATCCCTTCGGCTTCATTGTCTTATTCCCAAAGTACGAAGTAGTAGGCGCCACAGGGACTCCGTGGGCCCGGCGGCGGCAGTGCCGCCCACCTGCGCGACAAGGCGCTGGAAGAACTGGTTGACCACGGATTTTGTCGCGCCTTCGAGCAACCGGCCGCCCACGGACGCGACGGTGCCCGTCAATTCAATGGCGTAATCGTATGTAACGCGGGTGCCGTCGCCTTCCGCGGTCAAGGTGATGTGCCCGGTGCCCTTCGCCGCGCCGAGCGGTCCGATGACACCGCCGGACAGTGTCGCCCTTTCCGGCTCCACCAGATCGGACAGGCCGACATCGGCGGAAAACCGGCCGCGTACAGGGCCTACGCCAAGCGACACATCGGCGTGATAGGAATCGGCGCCGACCCGATCGAGTTTGTGACAGCCCGGGATGACCGCCGCGAGCGCCGTCGGGTCCAGCAGGGTGCGCCAGACCTCGGACGGATTGGCCGGGACGAATTTATCGCCCACGCCGCGCATGATTTGTCCGCCGGACGATGTGGATTTGGGCGCGGCGTGCCCTGCCGGCGGCGCCGCTTCTTCGCCGTGGATCAGGGCGCTGACACGCGACGGGATAAGCGGCAGGGTCAGGTCGTCGACCCCCAGCGCATCGGCGACCGCATTGGCGATACAGACCGGCGTCGACATGCAATTGCCTTCGCCGATTCCCTTGGCGCCCAGCGGCGTCACCAGCGACGGCGATTCCATATGGATAATTTGCGGCTCCGGCACCTCCCACGAGGTCGGCACGAGATAGTCGGCGAAGGTCCCGGTCAGGAAGCTGCCGTCTTCGCCATAGACGAATTCTTCATAAAGCGCGCACCCCACGGCCCAGGCGAAAGCGCCGTGAACCTGGCCTTCGGCGATCAGCGGGTTAAGCAGGATGCCGGAATCATGCATGGTCACGTATTTGTCGATCCTGACCTCGCCGGTATCGCGGTCGATCTCGATGCCGCAGAAATCAAACACAAAGGCATAGGTCAGGGAGGTGTTGATCTGGTCCTTGTCGTTGGGCGATTCCAGTTCGGGCGGCGACCACGAGCCGGTTTCCCGCACGCAGGGTTCCATGCCTTCCGGCAGATTGCCCGGCGTCCAGTGGGCCGCCCCTGCCGCGCGGTAAAAATTGATCGAATTATCGGGGTTCTTGGGATCGAAAATCTTGCCGCCTTCGAACTCCAGCTGGTCGGCCGGCACGTTCAGGTTCTGGCTCGCGATGCGCGACAGCTTGGCGCGGACTTTCTGTGCCGCCATTTGACATGCGACCGCGGTGGCCGACGAAAAGCGTGACGAGTAATTGCCGGTGGCGATCGACCACGCATCCTTGGCGGTGTCGAAATCCAGATTGACCTTGATGTGATCGGGCGTCAGCCCCAACACATCCGCGACGACCTGGGACAAGACCGTCATATGGCCCTGTCCCTGGGGAATGGAATCGGCGGTAACACTGACCGTGCCGAGCGGGTCGACATTGACGGTGGCATTGGCCACCGCGCCGCCCTTCGGGTTCCGCGCCCGTTCGTCGCGCGGCAGGATGTTGGAGAGATACCCCATGTTGGATTGCGCCGGCTCGACGACCGCCGCGTATCCGATGCCATAAAGCTTGCCGGCCGCCCGTGCCTCGTCGCGGCGTTTTTTGAGCGCCTCAAGCCCGCCTTCGGTGACAGCCTGCTGGATGGCCTTGGGATAGTCGCCTGAATCGAGCAACGCGCCGGCCGCCGCGCGATACGGAAACACGCCACCGGGGATCAGGTTCTTGCGAATGACATCCAGCGGATCCATGCCCAGTTCGGCGGCGACTTTCTGCATTAGCCGCTCGATGGCGTAATACATCTGCGGGCCGCCAAATCCGCGGACCATGGCCGACGGGCATTTGTTGGTCATGACGACGCGGTTGGTGACGGCAAGGTTCTTGATGTCGTAGGCGCCGGTCAGGATGCCATGCATGCGATAGAGCGGCCCCGGCATGGGGGCGCGCAGGAAGGCGCCGTAATCGTCCTGCTGGTCAAAGCGGAAGGCGGTGACGGTGCCGTCGTTTTTGACCGCGGCCTCAATTTTGGTCAAGCGGTTGGGCGCGTGCGCCGCGGCGGCGAGATGCTCGAGCCGGTCTTCCACCCATTTGACCGGCGCTCCGACCTTTTTCGACGCCAGACAGATGAGCACCACATAGGGAAATATCTGAACCTTCACGCCAAACCCGCCGCCCGACCATTGCGGCGTGCGCATACGCAGCTGTGAATTCTTGACCCTGAGCGCCATGGACATCACGGGGTGCGACGTAAAGGGCCCCTGATAGTTGGACGAAACGTCGTACAGATCCTCGCCGGAATGATAATCGGCGGTGACCACGAACCCTTCCAGCGGCGTCTGCGAATTGCGCGGATAGCGGGTCGTCAGCGAAACAATTTTGTCGGCCTCGGCGAAGGCCTTGTCGGGATCGCCATAGATGAAATCCCGTGTCGAGACCACGTTGCTGCCGACCGCTTCGTGGACCTGGGGCGCATCCGGCCTGATGGCCAGCTCCTGGTCTATGATCGGCTGCAGGGTCTCGTAATCGACCGTGATGTGGGCCAGCGCGTCCTCGGCCAAATACTGGTCGCGGGCAATCACCAGCGCCACCGGTTCGCCCACGTAGCGTACCTTTTCGACCGCCAGCGCCCACTGGTTGATGGGCGCGCGGAGCACGATCAGGAAAGCCTCGGACATTTTTCGGACGTCTTCCCCGGTCATGACCGCGACGACCCCGGGAAGCTGCTCCGCCTTACTCGTATCGATGGCTTTGATGGTCGCATGGGCATGCGGCGACCGCAGGATCGCGGCATGCAAGGTGCCCGCCCGTGTCGGCAAATGATCCGAAAACTGGGCTTTGCCCATCAGCAGGATGGCGTCTTCGACCCGCTCGATCGGCTGTCCGATATAGGTCTTTTTCTTCACGTCCACAGCCATTACCCAGTCTCTGGTCTTCAAATAAAGATGCCGGTGGCGTGGCGCCAGCGGCAGGGCATACGGTTGCCAGTAAATCGCCGCGAAATCAACCCGTGATGAGGAAGATTCGCTCGAAGACGGCCGGGTTCCTCTCCAGACCAGTCATATCATTGTGGTGTGGTAATTCTTTGCCGATATGTGAAGATTGCCAAAACCGTAGCGGCATAAATCTTGTTGGAGGCATTGTTTGAAATGCGAAAAAATACGGATGCGATCCCAGTTCCCCGCACACGAGAGTGGAGAAACGCTCTAATCGCCGCGCTGCCGGCAACGATTCATTGCCTTGGGCCGTTTAATGCAAGCGCCGAAGAGCAGAAGAAACAGCAACCGAGCACCGGAATCCTCCACTACAAGCCTAATAATAAAGGTGCTGAACGAAAGGGTGATCTCTACATCAGCGATACCGAGGCCCGGCTGGGTGGATACAAAGGGAAGATGCGGCTCGAACGCGGTCCGACGATCGTGGTAAACCGTCCGTGGCTAAACCCAAGCGCAAGACAAACCTTAGAGACCCTGTACAAGGTCCTGAACTGGCAAGAATACGCCGCTGCAAATTCATACGGACCGTGCGGATCACTCCGGGCTCTCCGTTGGCTTACACTAGTAGTCTGAATCATCTAAAGCACAGGGTATAGGTTTTTCAG